>JBDQIL010000305.1:0-5727 GCA_040264415.1 Myxococcota bacterium | reverse complement strand
CCCCCTAACGCTGCGGCCCGGGGCGCGGGTGGAGATCCGTGGCGTCCGCCCGCGCAGGCGCGCGGTTAGGCCCCGGCGCCCCGCAGCCCCTGTGCCTGATGCTCATCCTGCTGACCAACGACGACGGCATCGAAGCGCCCGGCCTCAGCGCCCTGGCCAACCAGCTCACCCAGCTCGGGCAGGTGCTCGTCGTGGCCCCCGAGACCGAACAGTCGGCGCGCGGCCACGCCATCACCATGCACGAGCCCCTGCGGGTTCACGGCCGCGGCCCCGGGCGCTTCGGCGTCACCGGCACGCCGGTCGATTGCGTCTACATCGGCCTGCACCACCTCTGCGAGCGCCCGCCAGACCTCGTGGTGTCCGGCATCAACCGCGGGACCAACCTGGGCGACGACGTGCACTACTCCGGTACGGTGGCGGCCGCGCGAGAGGCGTCGCTGCGCGACGTCCCCGCGCTCGCGGTCAGCATGGACACCCCGTCAGGGCGCCGCGACCGCGACCGTCACTGGGACAGCGCGGCGCGGCTGGCCGTCCACGTCGCCCGGATGGCCCTCGCCAACCCGATGCCGCCGCAATGCGTGCTCAACCTCAACGTGCCCGACGTGCCCGGCGACCAGCTCACGCAGCTGCACGTCACCCGGCTCGGCCGCCGGGAGTACGCGCCCAAGGTGCAGGTCAAGCGCGACCCCCGCGGCCGCGAGTACTACTGGATCGGCGGCGACCACCGGCGCTTCTGCGAGGAGGAGGGCACCGACGGGTACTGGTTCAGCCGCGGCCACCCCACCCTGACGCCCATCAGCACCGACGCGACCGCGCCGGGCATGGTGGAGGCCATCAGCCGGTGGAAGTCGCCCTGATCGGGCCTCAGTAGGCGCCCATCGCGACGCGAAGCTCGACCGCCGCCAGGTCGCGGTTCATGCGCTCGGCCAGCTGCGACAGCTGGCTGCCGATGAGGCCCAGCCGAGCGTCCTCCACCTCGAGCCAGGTGGCGCTACCCGCCGTCATCGAGGCCTCGGCGAGGGCCAGGTTCTGCTCGGCGAGCGAGACCTCCACCTCGGTGGCCGACAGCGCCTGCTGCGCGCGCTCGAGCCGGCGCCATGCGTTGCGGATCTCGATGTCTACGTCTTGGCGGAGCTTCTCGACCGACAGATCGGCCTGCCGCACCTGGCTCTTGAGCTCCCGGGCCTGGGCGATGCGCACCCCGCCACTCCAGATCTGCCAGTTCGCCCCGAAGACCACCATCCAGAGCGTCGGGTCGTCCTGGAAGCCGGTGTTCTGGGTGTACGACCAGGTGAAGCGGGCGTCGAAGGTGGGCAGCCATTCGGCGTTCTTGCTGCGCAGGTAGTACCGCGCGACCTCAGCGCGCTTCTGCGCCGCGGTGACGTCGGGGCGGCTGTCGCCCGTCTCTCCGAGCGCCTGGTCGACCGTCGCGGGCACCGCAGGGGGAGCGGGCACCGCCAGCTCGACCGTGGACTCCAGCCCGGTGACCTGTGCGAAGCCGAGCTCTGCGGCGGTCCGGGCCTCGTGGGCGCTGGCGAGATCGCGCTGGGCCTGGGAGACGGACAGCTGGGCTTGGATGCGCGCGCGCGGAGGCTGCAGCCCAGCCGTCACCTGCCGCTCCGCGAGCTGTAGGTGTGACTGGGCGCTCTGCAGCCCTTGCTCGGCGAGCGTCACCCGCCGCCGCGCCGTGAGCAGGCCGTAGTAGGCGCGGGTGACCCCGGCGCGAACCTGCTGCTCGGTGCGCCGCACGGTGGCCTCGGCGCCCTCGGCCTGGGCGTAGGAGCCGCGCAGCAGGGGGAGGGCAGACCCAGTGAAGAGCGGCTGAACCACGCTCACGCTGCCCGCCCAAGCGGTCTTCTGCTGGATGACGACGGGGTCGCTCGCAGCGGTGGTGTCGTCGCTCGCGAGGCCGTCGCGGATCTCCTGCGCGCCGTCGCGGTAGCCCTGCGCGATGGCCTGGGCGACCGGCTCTCCCGGGTGGAGCGCCTCGAAGCTGTCCGCGAGGCCGTCGAGCAGCGCGGCTTGACCCTCGGCGGAGTCGGTCGCGACGTCGCCGAAGTCTCCAAAATCAGACGCGGGGTCGAAGGCGATCTCGTACTGGTTGATGGTGTAGGAGCCCTGCGCGGACACCTTCGGCAGCAGCAGGGCCCAGGCCTGGCCCCGCTGGGCCTCGGCCTGCACCGTGCCCTCTCGAGCGATCTGCAGGTCGATGTTGTTGACGCCCGCCGCCCGCCACGCGTCTTCGAGCGTGATGGGCGCCGCCTGGGCCGACGCGGGCGCCAGCACCATCAGGACCACGGCGGCCGCCGCGGCGGCGGTGGCGGCGCGCCCACCGAAGACCCGCTTGGTGAAGGCGCCGACGTCGTCGGAGATGCTGTAGAGCGTCGGCACCATGACCAGGGTGAGCACGGTGGCGAAGGCGAGGCCGAAGATGACCGCGACCGCCATCGGCCCCCAGAACTGCGAGGAGCCGCCGCCGATGAGCAGCCGGAACGACCGGAAGTCGATCGAGATGCCGAGCGCCATGGGCACGAGCCCGAGCACGGTGGTCACCGCGGTGAGCATCACAGGCCGGAAGCGGGTCATGCCGGCCTGGATGAGGGCGTCGCGCCGCTCCATCCCCTGCTGGCGCAGCTGCTCCACATAGTCGAGCAGCACGATGGCGTTGTTCACCACCACCCCAGCGAGCGAGATGACCCCCAGGCCGGTCATGATGACGCCGAAGGCGGTGCCGGTGAGGATGAGCCCCCAGAGCACGCCGACCAGGCTGAGCAGCACCGTGAAGAGGATGATGAGGGGCGTCCGGAAGCTGTTGAACTGCGTGACGAGCACCACCATGATGAGCGCGCAGGCCAGCAGGAAGGCGCGGCCCAGGAAGGCCTGGGCGTCGCGCTGCTCGTCGTTGGCGCCTCCGAGCCGCAGGTCGTAGCTGGGCGGGATCTCTCCGGCGCTCTTCATCTCCGCGATGAGCGCGACCACGCCCTCTCGGACCTCGTTCTCGTTGTAGCCCTCGGCCACGTCGCCGCCGATGGTCACCACGAGGTCCTGGTCTACGTGCCGGATGGCCCCCGAGCCGCCCACCAGCTCGTAGCTGGCCACCGCCGTCAGCGGCACCTGGAAGGTCTCGGGGGAGGTGTCGAGCCGCCCAGGGACCCGCAGCCCGAGCACGTCCTGCAGGTTGTCGCGGTACCGGGGGTCGAGCTCGACGATGATGTCGTACTCGTCGGTGCCGTCGCGCAGGGCGCTCGCCTTGGTGCCCGCCACGGCGGTGCGCACGGTGTTGGCCACCTGGGCCGTGCTCGCCCCCACCCGCTTCGCCGCGCCGCGGTCGATGCGCAGCCGCATCTCCGGCCGACCCACGCGGTAGTCGTCGGAGAGGTCGGTGACGCCGGGCACCGTCGCGATGCGGCGTCGCACCGTGGCGGCCAGCTCACCCACGCCGTGGAAGTCGTCGCCGGACACCTCGACCGCGATGGGGGCGCCCACCGGCGGCCCCATGCGCTCCTTCTCCACCTCGATCTCGGCACCGGGGATCTCGATCACCGCCCCCCGGATCTTCTCGATGGTGCGCTCGGTGCTCTCGACCCGGGCCGTCTCGTCGGGCCCCGCGTCGTTGGGGTGTGGCAAGAAGTCGACGGTGATGCGCGCCGCGTTGCCCTGGGCCTGCGCGCCCTCCATGGGCGAACCGCCGCCCCCGACGCCGGTCTCGACGTTGTAGACGTCGATGTTCTCGAGCGCCTGCAGCACGCCTTCGATGCGCCGCACGATGCGGTCGGTCTCTTCGAGGTCGGTGCCGTCCGGCGCCCGCACCGAGATGGTGGCCCGGTCGGGCTCGGTGTCGGGGAAGAACTCGGTCCCGTGGTTGAGCACGCCGTAGGCGACGAAGGTCGCCACCAGCGAGCCCACGCCGAGGCCGGCCGAGATGTAGCGGTGCTCGATCGAGGCGTTCAGCACCCGACGGTACAAGGCCATCACGGTGGAGTCGGAGCGGTCGGCCGGAGCCACGACGGTGCCGGCGGCCTTGGCCTTCAGCAGCTTCGAGGTGAGCACCGGGAGGATGCCCACCGCGACCACCAGCGAGCTGATGAGCACGATGATGACGGTCTTGGGCAAGAAGCCCATGAACTCGCCCATGATGCCGGTCCAGAAGACCAGCGGGAAGAAGGCGGCCACCGTCGTGGCCGTGCTCGCGGCGACGGCCAGCGCCACCTCGCGGGTGCCTTCGATGGAGGCGGTGATGACGTCCTCGCCCTCCTCGACGTGGCGGTAGACGTTCTCGACGATGACGATGGCGTTGTCGACCAGCATGCCCAGCGCCAGGATGAGGCTGAACAAGACGATCATGTTCAGCGTCATCCCGAAGGCCTCGATGAGGATGAAGGCCATCAACATCGACAGGGGGATCGAGATCGCGACGAAGAGGCTCGCGCGGGGGCCCATGAAGAAGATGAGCACCGCCACCACCAGCAGCAGCGCGGTGATGATGTTGTTCTCGAGCTCAGAGACCATCTGTCGGATCATCTTGCTCTGGTCGGCCAGCACCCGGTACTCGACGCCGGCGGGCCAGGCCCCGGACTGGGTCTCGGCGATGACCTTCACCTCGTCGGCGATGTCGATGATGCTCGCGCCGGCCCGCTTGGTGACCGACAGCGACACGCTCGACTCTCCGGACATGCGCGCATAGCTGGCGCGCTCGGCATAGCCGTCGATGACGCGCCCCACGTCGCGGATGAAGACGGGGCGGTCACCGACCCGCTTGATGGCGACCTTCTCGATGTCGGAGGCCTGGTCGAAGTCGCCGGGCACCCGCAGGAGGAAGCTGGTGGAGCCGGCGGTGACGTCGCCACCGGGGATGTTGACGTTCTCGTTGCCGATGGCGCCCAACACGTCGTCGAGGCTCAGCCCGTAGGTGGCGAGCCTGCGCGGGTCGACCTGCACCCGAACCTCGCGCGTGAGGCCGCCGCTGATGCGGGTCTCGAGCACGCCGGGGATGCGCCCCGCCTCCTCTTCGAGTTCCTCCGCCAGCGCCTTCAGCTGCTCCTCGTCGACGCCTCCGGCGAGGTTGACGATGAGGATCGGGAAGTCGGAGAACGAGATCTCGCGGACCTCGGGCTCTTCGACGTCTTCCGGCAGCTTCGGCTTGGCCCGATCCACCCGGTCCCGCACGCGCTGCAGCGCGTCCGAGATGACCACGTCCGGCTCGAATTCGAGGCTGACGACCGAGACGCCCTCGGCCGAGGTCGACGACAGCTTCTTGAGGTCCTTGACCCCCGCCAGCTCGTTCTCGATCGGGATCGTGACGAGGCTCTCGACGTCCTCGGGCGACACGCCGATGTAGGGCGTGGTGACCATCACCACCGGGATCTTGACGTCCGGCGACGCCTCTCGCGGCAGGCCGATGTAGCTGACCATCCCAAAAGAGACGATGACGCCGATGAGGAGCATCACCAACGGAGAGTGCTTGACCACGAAGCGGATCATGACGGTACTCGGGTAGGGGCGCGGGACGCAGCGGTCACCAGGTGACGCGGCCGTGGGTGCAGCAGGTGCCCGTGCGGGCGATGATCAGCGGGTCGCCGTCGGCGAGGCCGCGGTGACCGCTCATGACGACCTGGTCGCCGGGCTCGAGGCCGGCCTCGACGATGACCTGGTCGCGGACGATGAGGCCGGCTTGGACCGGCCGCCATGCCGCGCGCCCCTCGTCGTCCACCAAGAACACGCCGACGT
>JBDQIL010000304.1:0-5735 GCA_040264415.1 Myxococcota bacterium | reverse complement strand
CTGCAGAGACCCGGGCAAGGGGGGGGCGGCGGGGGAGGGCGAACGAGAGGCTCAGGCGTGCTTGAGCCCCTGCACCATGAACTGGAGACAGCGGTCTTCGCACGGCTGCCCGGTTCAAAGGCTCCCCGTCTATGCGCGTTGTACCGGTGCTCCAGGGCGAAGCCCGCCGCGCCTGATGCTTGTACCGAAGCAGCCCGGAGTGGTCAACCGGAGGGGATCCTCTCCCCACGGATTGGGGGACGGAGTCGGCAGCAAGGCCGTGGAACCTCGTGCGGCAGCGGGCACCGCTTCGCTCGGCGCCGCGACCGTGCGGTCCGCGCCAGACGCGCAGCTCGGCCGATCTCGGGGCCGGACGGGGCGCGGTGCCAGACGCCTGGCGGCGCGGGCGGCGCTGCCTTGATGACCACGTCTGAAGGGTCGTTCGGGGCTAGGGCGCCGAGGACGACTGAGCGGTGCCCGACGACAGCGCGCCAAGGGAGTCGTTGCCGGAGGGGTCAACCCGGACCATGCCGCTGCGGGTCACCCGCGCGTAGTAGTCCTCGACGCGGCCGTTGGAGCGGACCACCTTGTTGACGAAGGTGAGGGTGATGTAGCCGCTCGAGCCGAAGTCGCTCGGCGGGTTGGTCACGAAGCCGCGGGGCCCGAAGACGATTCGGTCGCTGTTGCCCGAGCCTGGGCCGGCGAGCCCGGCGCCCCAGTCGGCCAGCCCGACTCGGCGGGCGTAGAACGGGCTGTCCTCGTCGCCGAGGTCGATCTGACCCTGAGAGGTGTCGACGTCGCCGGTGCCGTTGTCGACCGGCAGGTAGTCCCAGGTGGTGCTGGAGCTGGCCCGGTTTCCGAGGCCCACCCAGTATTCACCGGCGTTCGACGTCAGGTCGGACAGGGAGCCGTCGGACGTGATCAGCCAAACGGAGCACTCGCGCCCGGAGCGGACGGCGAGCGCGCGACATTGCTGCGCGTGTGCCTGAAAGGTGAGCGCGGCTTTCCGCGTGCGGTACCGCGGGATCATCTCTCCAGACATCATGATGCCCATGGCGGTCATGATGCTGACGAGTGCGATGACCACCACCAGCTCCAGCAAGGTGAAGCCGGCGAGGTGCCGTCGGGCCGGTCCTCGATGTCGGAGGAGGCGCATGATTCAGTCCGGGTCAGGCCCCACGATAGCCGATTACAGGGGGTGGGCTCAAGGGTGGCGGCGACGCCGGCCGATCTTGGGCGCCACGGGAAGGTTGACGGGGCGCGGGTGGCTGGATATTCGCCATAGCCGACTGCGATGGGTCGCAGGTGGATGCGGTGGATGTCACCGGCCCCCCAACCCCCGATCGCGCCGGTGCCGGACGCCTCGAGCTGCTTGCTCGGCCTCGTTCGCACCCCCATCGCTCCTGTTTTCTACCCTCGCCTCTCGTTCTCGATTCCACAAGGAAGGCTTGATGGCCCGCTACACCGGACCCCGGATCAAGGTCTGCCGCGCCCTCGGTGCGGTCCTGCCCGGCCTCACCACCGTCTCCACCCTCGAGCGCCCCTACCCCCCGGGGCAGCACGGCCTGCGTCGTCGCCGCAAGGACTCCGACTACAAGGAGCGCCTGCGTGAGAAGCAGAAGCTGCGCTTCCATTACGGTGTGCTCGAGAAGCAGTTCACCCGCTACGTCTCTGCTGCCGCGCGCCGCAAGGGGCCGACCGGCTCGAACCTGGTGCTCGCCCTCGAGTCCCGCCTCGACAACATCGTCTGGCGCATGGGCCTGGCCCCCACCATCCCGGCTGCCCGTCAGCTGGTGGTGCACCGCCACGTCCTGGTGGACGGCAAGCGGGTCGACCGGCCCAGCTACAGCGTCCAGCCCGGCCAGACCATTGGCATCCGTGAGAAGAGCCGCAGCAAGGCCTTCATCCAGGAGGCCCTCGAGTCGAGCACCTCGCGTGTTCTGCCGGCCTTCCTCGAGTTCGACCCGGCCAAGGCCAGCGGTCGCATGGTGGTCCCGCCGACCCACAACGACGTGCCCTTCGACGTCAACACCCAGGCCGTGATCGAGTTCTACAGCCAGAAGCTGTAGTCTCGGATCGTCCCGACCTGCCCCTGCCCGCGCTCCGCGGGTGGGGGCAGCGTCGTTTGAGGGCAGCGTCGTTTGGGCGGCCGGGCGGCGGCGATCCGCGCCGTCCCTTCTGGGTCGGCCGGTTCGTTGAACCCACCCGAGCTCCGCCGCGGCCCCAACGACGACGCCCCCGGCGTGGGCCGGGGGCGTGGGCGAACCGAAGTGAGCGACGGGCGCTACTTGACCTCGCGGTGCAGCGTGTGCCGACGAAGGAACTTGTTGTACTTCATCAGCTCCATGCGGCCCGGCGTGTTCTTCTTGTTCTTCATGGTCGTGTAGCGGCTGACACCCGGCGTATCGAGGCCGCGGCTCTCGGTGCACTCGAGGTGGATGACCATGCGGGCGAGGTTCTTCTTCTTGGCCATGTCGGATCTCCGAGACGATTCGGGTGGTCGGGCTGCGGTGACCGGCACGGTCGCGCGCGCGAACCCACCACCCTGGGGGCGATTCACCCCGGGCAGCTATGGACCTGATGGCCCGCTGTCAAGCGTCACGGGGGACGGTTCACGATCCCGGCAGGCGGATAGAGACCTCGCGCCCCGTTGCGTCTGAAACTCCTCCCATGCTCTCCCCCCACCGCACGCCGCGCCGCTCTGCGATGCGCCCGCTGCTGCTGCTCTTGCTGGCGGCGTGGGCCGCTGGCTGTGGGAAGCGGCGGCGTCCGCCGCCGGCGACGGGGGCGACCGTACGAACGGTGCGGTTCGAGGGCAACGGTGGCCTGGTGTCGGGCCGCAGCGACTTCAGCCTTCGGGGCGCGATGGAGCAGGAGAAGAACCCGGCTTTCGTCGGTCTCGTGCGTCCTCGGCGGCGGCGCGTCTTCCTCGATGAAGACGAGCTGGCCCTGGACGCCTGGCGCCTCGAGGTCTGGTACGCCCACAACGGCTATTTCGACGCGACCTTCCAGGGCTGGGACATCCAGCGGGTGCGGCCGCGGAAGCGCAACGTCGGTCCTTGGAAGCTCCCCAGGGCGGTCCGCGTCGTGGGTCACATCGACGAGGGCCGGCCCTACACGGTCGAGAACCTTCGGTGGGAGGGCATCAAGTCGATGGGCGGGCCCATCGCGGCGAGGCTCAAGAACGACGCGGCGCTGCAAGAGGGTGCGACGTTCGACCTCGACGCCCTCAACGAGACCATCGAACAGACCCGCGCCTTCTTGCTCGACCAGAGCTACGCCTACGTCACGGTCACCCCCACGGTCGACGTCTACCCGAAGCGGGGGCGCTCGGTAGACATCGTGCTGACGGTAGAGCTCGGACCATCGTGCACCTTCGGGGCGGTCGAGATCAGCGGGCTGAACCGGGTCCCGGAGCGGATCGTTCGACAAGAGATGTCGCTGGATACGCCGCCCGAGGGTGAGCTTGGTGAGGCCTTCTCCGCCTCGCAGCTGGCCTCGACCCGGCGGCGCCTGTTCGGGCTCCAGGTCTTCAGCGTGGTCAATGTGGTCCCAGAGCTCACCGATCCCCCCACGGATGCCGAGCAGGCCCGGGCGTGGGAGCCGCCGACCGTGGTTCCGGTGCGCGTCGAGCTGGCCGAGAGCAGCTTTCGTCAGATGCGGCTCGGCGCCGGCGTGTTGCTGGAAGGGGGCCGCCAAGAAGCGCACGTGTCTGCCGACTTCGGTCACGTCAACCTGTTTGAGCGGCTGATTCAGCTCGCCTGGCGGAATCGCTTCGGCTACGCCGTCTGGCTCAGCCAAGCGGAGCTGGTCGACGAGCCCTTGGGCGATCTGCCCGACGATCGCGGGCCCGTCGTAGACAGCCAGATCGAGCTGACCTTTCCGCACGTTCCGGCCCGTGGCTGGCGCCTCGTCACCGACCTCCGCTTTGAGCTCGGGGTCGAGCAGGGCTATCGCTACTCCTCGCCGTCGACCTCGCCGGCCCTTCGGTGGCGCGCCACGGACCGGATCGACCTCGAGTTCGGCTACCACCTGCGGTTCTTCGACTACATCGACCTGACGCTCGATGAGGCCGACTTCGGGCGCACGCCGCTGGGGCTCGACTTCTCCGACCCCTACCTGATCAGCTATCTCCGCCAGAAGATCGTCTTCGACAGCCGCGACGACCTCCTCTTCGCTCGACGCGGCCTGTACGGCTCGTGGGAGCTCTCCGAGGCCGGCGGCCCGGTCGGCGGCCAGTTCAACTTCCTGCGCTTGCGGGCCGACCACCGCGCGTACGTGCCCATCATCCGGCTGTTCGGCTGGCGACCCTCGGGCACCGTGGCGTTCCGGCTGGGGGGCGGCCTCATTCAGCCCTACGGCGACGACGAGTCGGCCCGGGTGCCCTACGCCGAGCGCCTCTACCTCGGCGGCGCGAGCGACGTCCGCGGGTGGCAGAGCAATCGCCTGGGACCGTTCATCTGCGACCCGGCCCCGGGGCAGCCGTGTACGGCCGCCGATGTGGTGCCCATTGGCGGGCTCGTGAGCTTGTTCAGCAGCGCTGAGGTTCGCCTGTACACGGCCTCGGACATGGGCTTCGCGGTCTTCACCGACGCGGGCATGGTGTGGGAGGACCTCGAGTCGGCCATTCCGCCGATGGTGCTCCCCAGTGCTGGCGCAGGGTTTCGGTACAAGCTTCCCTTTGGCGTGGTTCGGCTTGATGTGGCGCGGCGCCTCGTGCAGCCCGAGCAGTTCGCGCTCGAGCCGCTCTGGAACCTGCACTTCGGCCTGTCGGAGGCCTACTGATGTCCCGCCCGTCGCGCCGCCGCCGCCTGCTCGTGGCTCTCGGGGTCATGGGCGGCGTCGCAGGCGTGGCGCTGATCGGGCTGGGCGCTGGGGTGGCGTGGCTCAGCAGCCCGACCGGAAACCGGTGGATCGCCAAGAAGGCGCTCGAAGCCGCCGATGCAGCGCTCCCCGGCGAAGTCTCGGTCGGGTCCCTCGACACCAACGTGCTCCGATTCCTCCAGCTCGAGGACGTGTCGCTCACCGACCTCGAGGGCGACGAGGTCGTGACCATCGAGCGGCTTCGGCTCGAGTACCGGCTGCGTGGGATCTTCGCTCGGCGGCTGGTGGTGCCCTCCATCGAGATCGTGGGGCCCCGGGTCGACCTGCAGGTGCGGCCCGATGGGCAGCTCAACCTGCTGTCGGCGGTCGGCGTCGAGCCGACGCCCCCCGACGCGGAAGAGGAGCCCCCCAGCGCCTGGTCCGGCATCGGCGACTTCACCGTGGCTGTAGAGCGGCTCGCCATGTCGAACGGGTCGGTGCGCTACCGAGACGCGTCCAACCCCGACGCACCCGTCGAGGTCGCGCTGCGTGACATCAGCCTGGGTGCCGCCGCGACCGCGTCGGGCGACCAGGTCGAGGTCACTCGCCTGTCGCTGCTCCTCGCCGCCGATGCGCCGGTCGAGACGCCCGCGTCCATCGAATTCAAGGGCGCGTACGAGGCGGGGGACCTCCGCATCGATCGCCTCGTGGCCGGCCTCGAGTCCACGCGCCTCACGGGCGAGGGCCGGGTGCGGGCGGTCGAGATCGCGCCACAGTTCGATCTCTCCTTCGAGCTTCCCCGCCTGGACGCCGCCGAGGTGAACCGCCTCGTGGGTGACGAGGTGCTGTCGGCGTCGCCGGCGCTCGACCTGCGCGCGACGGGCCCGCTCGAAGCGCTCGACGTGGTCGCGCGGTTGACGGGAGAGCGGTTGGGCGGGCTCGATCTCCAGGGG
>JBDQIL010000303.1:0-5738 GCA_040264415.1 Myxococcota bacterium | reverse complement strand
GCGTCTGGATCGAGGCGCGCGAGGCCCCGCACGGTGCCCGCCCACGCGCGTCCGCCCTCGAGGGCGACCGCCTGCACGTAGGGATCGGGCAAGGCGGCGTCCCACAGCCGGGTGACGGCAGCGCCATCGAGCAGCGCGGCACCCGCGGCCGTGCCCACCAGCGCCCGTCCCTGGTCGGCGGCGACCGCCAGCACCCGGTCGTGTGGCATCCCCTCCCACGCTCCCCAGGACCGGGTCACCGCGCCCGAGGGCGACAGCTCCACCACACCGCCGCCAAGGGTGGAGGCCCACACGCGTCCGTCGGTCGGGTCGCGGGAGAGGTCGCCGACCGTGCGGGCCAGCACCGCCGGCGTGGGGCTCACCATGCGGGCGAGGTCGGCGGGAGACAGGCGGTCGGGGGCCACGACCGGGGGGCTCCAGCGCGCCGCGCCGACCGGCCGGACCCGCAGGGCGGCGCCGCGGGGCAGCGGACGGCTGGTCCAGCCCGGCTCAGCAGCCTCGGCGAGCGTGCGCCACCCCCCTCGAACCAGGGCCTGCACCGCGACGGGGCCGTCGTCGGCGTCCCAAAACAGCCGCACGCGGGCGCGCGGCGCGTCCCGTGCGGCCCAGTCGGCTGGGGGCTCGGCGACGGCGCGCAGGTGGTCGGGGCGGCCCCAGGGGTCGGCGGCGCCAGACGCCGCGAGCAGCGCGAAGGCCGCCAGGATCACCGCGCCACCGCGTCGAGCTCCGTCTCGTAGCGCGCCCACGCCCGCTCCCAGGTGCGGTGGGTCTGTACGAGGTGCAGACCGGCCTCCCGCAGCTCCTGGCGCAGCGCGGGCTCCTCCAAGAGGCGCACCATGGCGTTTCGCATCGCATCGACGTCGGCCTTCTCGACCGGCAGGCCCACCCCGCCCGTGGCCTCGCGGGTGGCCGGCTGGTCGGCCCAGATGACCGGCAGCCCCGAGGCCATGCCCTCGACCGCCCCGAAGGCGAAGCCCTCACCCAGCTCGGGGGGGTAGAGCACCGCGTCGTGGGCGCGCAGCAGGGCGGGCATGTCGGCGACATCGAGGGCGAAGTCCACCGGCTGGCCCCACGCCTGAACCCGCAGCTGATCGAGGTAGACCCGATCGACCGCCGCACCAGCGATGGTCAGGGTGGCGCGCTTCTTGAGGCTGCGGTGCATGCGGGCGATCGCGTCGATGGCGTGGTGCTGCCCCTTCCCGGGCAGGATGCGGGAGGGGTAGATGAAGCGCAGGGGGCGCGCCTCTGTGCCGACATCGGCGCGGGGCTCCGGTTCCGGGAAGGCCCGATCGGTATCGACGCCGGGCTGCACCACCCGGATGCGGTCGGCCGACAGGCCGGATTGCTGCAGCCCCTGCGCGACCGCGCTGCTCGCGGCGATGACCCGGTCGAGGGCCCGGGCCTGCAGGCGCCCCGACCGAATGCGGGCCTGCTCGAGCCAGCCGCGGCCGGTGACCACGCCCATCCGGTGCACCAGCCCCACTGTGGGGACCGGGAGCGGGGGCACGCCCAGCCCGTTGGACACCACGACGTCGGGCTTCCACCCGCGCACCTCCCGCAGGATCGCCGCCGTCATGTGTCCCCAAGCGGCGGGGCCCTTGATGCCCTCGAGGGCGACCGGGATGGCCTCGGCGGGCACCTTGGTGCGGTCGCGCACATAGCCCGCGACCAGACGCACCTCGTGGTGGCGTCGGGCCTGGGCGTAGAGACCCGCAGCGACGGTGGCGCTGCCCGACCACTGATCGGGCGGAAATCGGGGCGCGACGAGGAGCAGCTTCATGGGTGCCGGGGGCGGAGGGAGCGGGCCGGAGGCGACCTACCAGCTGGTGCCGATGACGAGGTAGGCCGCCCCGGCGTCGGTGCCACCCCCGTCGTGGTTGATGGCCCCCACCAGCAGATCGGCGAGACCGTCGCCGTTGGTGTCGCCGGCGAAGACCGCGCTGGTGCCAGCGGCATCGCGCCCGGCCTCCGCCGTCAGCGTGACCGCCGCGGCGTCGGTGGTGGTGGTGCCCTCGATGGGGCCCAGGAAGAGCCAGGCCGAGCCGGCGTCCACCTCGTCGGTGTCGGCCTGCGCCGCGCCGATGATGAGGTCGCCGATGTCGTCGCGGTTGACGTCGCCACCGACGTCCACGCTGTCGCCGATGCGATCGCGGCGGGTCACCCCGGTGACGACGCCGCCGGCGTCCACCAGGTCGAGGTCTTCGGTGAGGGGCCCATAGACGATGTAGACCGCCCCCTCTTCGTCGTCGGTGACGTCGATGAAGGGGGCGGAGACCACCAGGTCGGCGTGACCGTCGTTGTTCAGATCGCCCGCGGCCACCGCGACGCCGGCCTGCGCCTCTTCGGCCGGCCCTTCATAGGTGGCGTCGGCGTCGAGCGCGTTGACGATGCCCTCTTGGGGCCCGAAGAACAGGAAGGCCGCGCCGATGTTGTCGTTCGACGGCCACGTGTAGCCGGTGGTGACCAGGTCGCCGATGCCGTCGCCGTTGACGTCTCCAGGGCCCAGCACCGTGGTGCCGACCCGGTCGTAGCGGGCCTCGCCCATCACCCGGGCCACCGCGCTCGACAGGTCGACCGTGCCCGACTCGGCGCCGCTGATGAGGTAGGCCGCGCCCCGGTTCTGGAAGCCGCCGTCGCCGTAGCCGGTGGCGCCCACCAGCAGGTCGGCCACGCCGTCGCCGGTCACGTCGCCCGCACCCGAGACGCTGATGCCCGCGACGTCGTAGGAGATCTCGCCGATGAGCCGCAGCCCGGCCGCGGTCAGGGTGACGTCGCCCGAGATGGGCCCGTGCACGAGGTAGACCTCGCCCGAGTCGGTGCCCCCCGCGTTCGAGCGCGGCGCGCCCACGAGCACATCGTCGTAGCCGTCGCCATCGATGTCGCCGGCGGGGGCGATGCTGGTGCCCACCTGGTGGCCGGCAGAGATGGCGCGCAGGCGCCCGGGGGCGTCGGCCGCGTTCAGCTCCCCCTCGACCGGACCGGTGAAGAGGTAGACCGACCCGGAGTCGTTGCCGCGATCGTCGTTGCGGGGGCTGGCCAGCAGGAAGTCGGCCAGGCCGTCGCCGTTGGTGTCGCCGGCCGGAGCCAGGCGGGTGCCGAGCCGATCGCCCGGGGCCTCCCCCAGGATGCGGGCGGTCGCCTCAGCCAGGGGGATGGTGCCGCTGAGCGCGCACTCGGTGGGGTCGCCGTTGCAGTTGTTGTCGATGGCGTCGTTGCAGATCTCTTCGGCGCCCGGGTAGGTCGTCGCCGCGTCGTCGTCGCAGTCGTCGCCCCGCTCGATGAAGCCCGGCGGCCGCCCACAGGCGAGGATGGTCGCGTCGTCGTTGCCGAAGCCGTCGCCGTCGCCGTCCATGTAGAGCAGCTGGGCGTCTACCGCGTCCTCGTCGATGCCCCCGTCGCAGTCGTTGTTGATCCCGTCGCAGAGCTCGTCGGCGTCGGGGTGGATCTCGGGATCCTCGTCGTCACAGTCGCCGTCGAGGGGCGTGTAGCCATCGCCGTCGGCGTCGACGCCGCTCAGGCCGGAGTCGGGCACGTACGAGTAGGTCGTGGTGCGGCCGCAGCCAGCCAACACGAGCAGCGCGGCGAGGCTCCGAGAGTCGATCAGGGAGAGTCCCACAGGGCACCTCGGGAAGCCAGTGGCGCGAGCGGGGAAGTCGGTTCGCGCGGGGGCGGTCATCCTACCCGGCGCGCTCGACCCACCGCAGCAGCGAGCGCACATCCGTCCACCGCTGGCGGCTCCAGCGGGCTCCCAAGGTCGTTATCGCCACTTGACGCCCGTCGCGAGTGCGGAACACTCCGCTGAAGCAATGCCGCGCGGTGTCGGTGTAGCCAGTCTTCGCGGCGAGCACGTCGGTGCGGCTGCGGTCGTGGAGGCGGTTGGTCGTGAGCAGGCGACGGCTGCGATCGCGGCCGGTGTCGTGCAGGTCCCAGAAGGGGGCCGACGCGGCCGGCTGCAGATCGGGGTGACGGGACGCAGCCAGGATGGCGCGGGTCATGTCGCGGGCGGTCGAGAGGTTGTCGTCTTCGACCCCCGACGGCCCCGCGAAGACCGACTGGGTCATGCCGAGGTCGGCCGCGACCGTGTTCATCCGATCGACGAAGAGGCCGGGCGGCAGGCCCGCGACGTCGCCCAGCGCGTACGCCGCGCCGTTGTCACTGCGCACCAGCGCGGCGCCCAGGAGGTCCCAGCCAGTCGCACAGGAGCCGGGGCGCAGCTTGGTGCGGGCGCCCGGCCAGCTCGGTCGCACTGCCGAGTCGAGGCAGCGTTCGGTGTCGAGGTCGGGCGCCTCGCTCGCCATCGCGAGGCTGGCGACCACCTTCGTGAGCGAGGCCACCGGCCGACGATCATCGGCGTTGATCGCCAGCAGAACCTCACCGGAGTCCACGTCGTAGACGAAGGCGCTGCGGCTGCTCAGGCGCAGCTCGGGGCCCACCTCGTCCGCGCTGTCTTCGGCGACGCCCACGCCCTCGAGCGCCCAGAGCGCCTCGCGATCGGTCTCGGGGAACCACGCGGGCGGCGCCCACATCGACCCGCTCACTGCGGGGGGTGAGCAGCGACATCGTGACGGCGCTCGCCGCCGCCTCGACCGCAGCGTTGGGCGGCGGCGGCGCGGCAGATCGCGCAGCGGACACCTCATGGCTCACCGCGCCCAACAACACCAACACCGTCGTCGCAGCAAAGCTCGACACACCCAGACCGACCAGCCGGTTCATTCGCGACTCCAGGGACGGCGTCAACAGACCACGTAGGTGTTGTCACGTCAAGGGAGTGGCTCAGGTGACATCGGGACGCTGGCGAGATCCTCGCTGGGCTCTGTCCGGATCGGATCCCGGGCCGGCGGCCCCACCCATCGCGCCCACGCCGAGGGCGGCGCGCAGCAGGGATGCTCCCCGGCAGCGTCCCCCCAAACACACGAAGCGCGCCCCCGGCAGTACCAGAGGCGCGCGGTCGCGACGGACCCGTGGGGTCAGTAGCTGATGTAGCTGATCTTGCGCGAGACGCGCTTCATGCGGGCGCCCGGCTTGCGCTTGGCGAGCAGGCCGGCCTTGCGCAGGCGCTGCTTCTTGTGCTTCGCCTTGAGCTTGGCACGGTGACGGGCGGACTTGCTGGAACGGGCCATCGGGGACTCCTGAATGCGGTCGCGGGTGGCCGGGCTGGCGGCCGGATCCCCGCAGATGTTCACAAGCCGCAGGCATAGCGCGTCGTGGTCGATCGCTCAACCGATTAGGTCGAGGCCATGCGACGCGCTGGCATCCTGGTCCACCCCACAGCCCTGCCCGGCCCCGGTCTAGCGGGCGACATCGGGCCCGCCTCCCGCGCCTTCATCGACTGGCTCTCCGACGCAGGGCAGACCATCTGGCAGGTCCTCCCCCTTCATCCGGTTGGGGCGGGCTTCTCGCCCTACGCCAGCCCGTCCGCCTTCGCGGGCGGCGCCCACCTGTTGAGCCTCGACGATCTGGTGGACGACGGGCTGCTCGATCGCCGCGACGCCGCGGCGCCCTCCCACGATCGCGCCCGCGTGGATCCAGCCCAGCTCGTGGCCTGGCACGCGCCGCGGGTGGCACGCGCCGCCCGCGCGTTCGCCCAGGACGACCCCTCGGCGGTACGCGCCCGACTCGAGCGAGACGACTGGGTGGCCGACTGGGCGCTCTTCTCGGCGCTCACCCAGGCCCATGGGGTGCGCGATTGGCGCGACCTGCCGCCCGGGCTCGCCCAGCGCTCCCCCGACGCCTTGCGC
>JBDQIL010000302.1:0-5744 GCA_040264415.1 Myxococcota bacterium | reverse complement strand
GTTCTCCACCGACGACCCCGCCCTGGCGGGTCGCTTCATCGTGACGCTGTTCGACAACGTCCTGTACGAGGCGCTGGTCTACGAGCCGTCCGGGCGCGCCGCCCAGGTCGCCGCCGCTGGCTTGCGCTTCGTCCTCGCCGCGCTGGGGGTGCCCGCCGAGCGCGCCCGCGCGCTCTCCGCCACCCTCGCCCTCCCCCCGGAGCCGGTCCCATGCCCGTGATCCAGTCCGCAATCGACCCCGGCAGCGCTGACTTTCGCCGGCAACGCGACGAGATGCTCGCCCTGGTGGACGAGCTGCGCGCGCTCGAGGACGGGGTGCGGGCCCACGGCGACAAGGCGCGCGGCCGCATCACGGGCCGCGGGCAGCTCATGCCCCGTGAGCGGGTCGACCGCCTGCTCGACCCCGGCGCGCCCTTCCTCGAGCTGTCTCCGCTCGCGGGCTGGCGCATGCACGACGACGACGGCGGCAACCTGATCTCCGGCGGGGGCAACATCATGGGCATCGGTGAGGTGCGCGGCGTGCGCTGCCTGATCACCGCGAACGACGCCGCCATCAAGGGCGGCTCGATCTCGCCCATGGGCCTCAAGAAGACGCTGCGGGCGCAAGAGGTGGCGCTCAAGCAGCGCCTGCCGGTGGTGAGCCTGATCGAGAGCGGCGGCGCCAACCTGCTGCACCAGAGCGAGCTGTTCATCGATGGGGGCCGGGTCTTCGCCAACATGGCGCGGCTGTCGGCCGCCGGGATCCCCCAGATCACGGTGGTCCACGGCAGCTCCACGGCGGGCGGCGCCTACATGCCCGGCCTCTCCGACTACGTCATCATGGTGGAGGGTCAGGCCAAGGTCTTCCTGGCGGGGCCGCCCCTGGTGCAGGCCGCGCTGGGCGAGCAGGCCAGCGAGGCCGAGCTGGGCGGCGCGCAGATGCACGCCACCGTCTCCGGGACCGCCGAGTACCTGGCCGCAGACGACGCCCACGCGCTGCAGCTCGCCCGCGAGGTGGTGGGCGCGCTCGGCTGGGACGAGGTGGGCGGCGTGAGCGGCGTGAGTCGGCTCCCAGCGTACGATCCCGACGAGCTGTGTGGCGCGGTCCCCGTGGACACGCGCCAGCCCATCGACGCCCGCGAGATCATCGCTCGGGTGGTCGACGCCTCGGAGTTCCTCGAGTTCAAGGCGGGCTTCGGCACCAACACCCTCTGCGGGCACGCCCGGATTGACGGGCGCCCGGTCGGCATCCTGGCCAACAACGGGCCCATCCTCCCCCAGGGGTCGGTGAAGGCGGCGCAGTTCATCCAGCTGTGCTGCCAGGCGGGCCTGCCGCTGGTCTTTCTGATGAACACCACCGGCTACATGGTGGGCACCGCGGCCGAGCAGGCCGGGGCCGTGAAGCACGGCTCCAAGATGATCCAGGCGGTCGCGAACGCGACGGTCCCGAAGCTCACGGTGGTGGTCGGCGGCGCCTATGGGGCTGGCAACTACGGCATGTGTGGTCGTGGCTTCGACCCCGACTTCATCTTCAGCTGGCCGCACGCCAAGGTCGCGGTCATGGGCGGCGAGCAGGCGGCCATGGTCATGAAGATCATCACCCGCGCCAAGTTCGCTCGGAAGGGCTGGCCCATCGACGAGGACGTGCTCGAAGGCATGACCGCCGAGATCCGCGGCACCCTCGACCGGCAGTCGTCGGCGCTGTTCGCCACCGCCCGCGTCTGGGACGACGGCATCATCGACCCCCGCGACACGCGCGCCGTGCTCGCGACCGCCTTGCAGACCTGCGCCGATGGGCGGCGGCGCACCCTGAACCCCACCCACTTCGGCGTCGCGCGCGGCTGAGCCGCGGCATCCCCAAGGAGAGACGATGATCCTCACGGAAGAACACGAGGCCCTGCGCAAGACGGTGCGGCGCTTCGTCGAGACCGAGATCAACCCCTACGTAGACGCGTGGGAGGAGGCGGGCACCTTCCCAGCGCACGCGCTGTTCAAGAAGGCCGGCGACCTCGGGCTGCTCGGCATCTCCAAGCCAGAGGAGTACGGCGGCCTGGGGCTCGACTACAGCTACTCGGTGGTCGCCGCCGAAGAGCTGGGCGGCGCCCGCGCGGGCGGCGTGCCCATGGCGCTGGGCGTGCAGTCCGACATGTGCACCCCCGCCCTGTCGCGCTTCGGCTCGGACGCCCTGCGCGAGGAGTTCTTGACCCCCTCCATCGCAGGCGACCTCGTGGGCTGCGTGGGCGTGAGCGAGCACTCGGCCGGCTCCGACGTCGCCGCCATCAAGACCCGCGCCCGCAAAGACGGCGACGACTACGTCATCAGCGGCTCGAAGATGTGGATCACCAATGGCACCCAGGCCGACTGGATGTGCGCGCTGGTCAACACCTCCGACGACCACCCCCATGGAAACAAGTCGCTCATCATCATCCCGATGGACGCCCCCGGCGTCACCCGCGACCGCAAGCTCAACAAGCTGGGCATGCGCTGCTCCGACACCGCCGAGGTCTACTTCGACGACGTGCGCGTGCCGCAGCGCTACCGCATCGGCGACGAGGGGGCCGGCTTCATGTACCAGATGCTCCAGTTCCAGGAGGAGCGGCTCTGGGGCGCGGCCAACATCCTGCGGGGGCTTGACCTCTGCATCAGCGACACCATCGAGCAGACGCGCAACCGCGAGGCGTTCAAGCGCTCCATCCTCGACTTTCAGGTGGTCCACTTTCGCCTGGCCGAGCTGTCCACCGAGGTGGAGGCCCTGCGGGCGCTCGTCTACCGCGCCACCGAGCAGTACGTGGCGGGAGAGAACGTGACCCGCCTCGCCAGCATGGCCAAGCTGAAGGCCGGCCGGCTGGCCCGCGAGGTCACCGACTCGTGTCTGCAGTATTGGGGCGGCATGGGCTTCATGTGGGAGACGCCCGTGAGCCGGCTGTACCGCGACGCCCGCCTCATCAGCATCGGCGGCGGCGCCGACGAGATCATGCTGAGCATCATCTGCAAGATCGACGGGACCCTCCCCGAGCGGAAGAAGAAGCGATGACCCAACCCGAGACCCAGCCGGAGACCCAGCCAGAGACCCAGCCAGAGACCCTGCGACTCGCCCGGCGCGGCCCCGTGCTGCACGTCACGCTGCACCGCCCCGACCGTCGCAACGCGATGTCGGCCCAGATGCTGCGCGAGCTGATGGCGGCCGTGGGCCGCGTCGAGGCCGGCGACGTGCGCGCCGTCGTGCTGCGGGGGGCAGGCGGGCACTTCTGCGCCGGCGGCGACATCACCGACATGGTGGCCGCCCGAAGCGACCCCGCCCCCGACGGCATCGCCACATTCAACCGGATGTTCGGCGCGCTCCTGCAGGCCGTCGAGGCCTGCCCGGCGGCGGTGATCGCGGTGTGTGAGGGCGCGGTGATGGGCGGCGGCTTCGGGCTCGCCTGCGCCGCCGACATCACCCTCGCGGTCGAGGGCGCGCGCTTCCGCCTGCCAGAGACCGGCTTGGGCATCAGCCCGGCTCAGATCGCCCCCTTCCTCGTGCGACGGCTGGGCCTCAGCCAAGCGAGGCGTCTGGCCGTGACCGGCCGCACGGCGGACGCGAGCGAGGCGGTCCGGCTCGGCCTGGCCCACGCCCGGGTCGAGGGCGTCGCCGCCGTCGACGGGTGGCTCGAGGCGACCCTCCGCGACGTGCTGCGCTGCGAGCCCCACGCGGTCGCTGAGACCAAGCGCGTCATGCTGCAGGCGGTCCACGGCGACCTCGACACCGTGCTCTGGGACGCCGCCCGGGGCTTCCAGCAGCTGGTCGAGGGCCCGCACGCCGAGCAGGGCTTCACCGCCTTCCTGAGCCGACAGCCCGCCCCGTGGGTGGTCGAGGAGATCCCGTGAGCTTCGACTCCCTGCTCATCGCCAACCGCGGTGAGATCGCCTGCCGGGTCATCCGAACGGCCCGGGCGCGCGGCCTGCGCACCGTCGCCATCTACAGCGACGCCGACGCCGGTGCCCCCCACGTCGCCCTGGCCGACGAGGCGATCCGCATCGGGCCGGCCCCCGTCGGTGAGAGCTACCTCGACCCCGGTCGCGTGCTCGCAGCGGCGGCCCTGTCGGGCGCCCAGGCCATCCACCCAGGCTACGGCTTCTTGAGTGAGAACGCCAGCTTTGCTCGCGCCTGCGCCGAGGCCGACGTGGTCTTCGTGGGCCCTCCCGCAGACGCCATCGACGCCATGGGCGACAAGGCCTCCGCCAAGGCCCGCATGCGCGCGGCCGGGGTGCCCTGCGTGCCGGGCTTCGACGCCGACGACCCCAGCGACGCCGCGTTGCTGGCGGCCGCGCCCGACGTGGGCTTCCCGTTGCTGGTGAAGGCCAGCGCGGGGGGCGGCGGTCGGGGGATGCGTCGCGTCGACCACATCGACGGGCTGCCCGCCGCGCTGCGCTCGGCCCGCGCCGAGGCCGCTGGCGCCTTCGGCTCGGGCCACCTGCTGCTCGAGCGCCTGGTCGAGGGCGCCCGCCACGTCGAGGTGCAGGTCATGGCCGACACGGCCGGCCACGTGGTCCACCTCGGCGAGCGAGACTGCTCGGTGCAGCGACGCCACCAGAAGGTCATCGAGGAGGCTCCCTCCCCCGCCGTGACCCCCGCGCTGCGCGCCGAGATGGGCGCCGCCGCCTGCGCCGCCGCCCGCGCGGTCGGGTACGTGGGCGCCGGAACGGTCGAGTTCCTGCTCGCCGCAGACGGCGCCTTCTACTTCCTCGAGATGAACACCCGCCTGCAGGTGGAGCACCCCGTCACCGAGCTCGTGACGGGGCTCGACCTCGTGGCCCTGCAGCTGCGCGTGGCCGCGGGGGCGCCGTTGGGCATCGCCCAGGCCGACGTCACCCTCACCGGCCACGCCATCGAGGCCCGGCTCTACGCCGAGGACCCGGCTGCTGGCTACGCCCCCCGCACCGGCGACATCGCCTGCTTCTCCCCGGGTCGGGGGGACGGCGTGCGGGTCGACGCCGGCCTGGGCGCCGTGAGCGCCGTGAGTCCCCACTACGACCCGATGATCGCAAAGGTCATCGCCGGGGGTCCCGACCGCGACACCGTCCGCCGCCGCCTCGCCCGCGCCCTCGACGACACCCTGCTGGTGGGCATCACCACCAACCGGGGCTTCCTCGCCCGGGCGCTCCGACACCCCGTCTTCGCAGCCGGCGACGCCACGACGGCCTTCTTGGCCGAACACCCGGCGCTGGTGGAGGCCCCCCCTGCGGGGTCCGAGCGGGCCCGGGTGGCGGTGGCCGCGCACCTGCTGCGGCGCGCCGGCTCGGGCCTGCGGGTGTCGCACCGACGCCCCCAGCAGGTGGTCCTCGACCTCGACGGGGAGCGGATCGAGGTCGGCCTGTCCCGCGACCGGGGCGGGTGGCGGCTCGAAGTGGCGGGCGAGGCCGTCTCCGTCGCATGGACCGCAGACCGCGAGGCCGACCCCGGGGTCGATGGTCTCGAAGACGGGCGGGTCCGCGTCGGCGACCACCAGCGCCGGGTGCGGACCTTCGCTCAGGGCCCGCGCACCGTGGTGCAGATTGACGGCGTGCCGGTCACCGTGGGCCCGTGGGACCCCTCCCCCGCGCCCGCAGCCTCGGTCGCGGGCGACGGCCGCATCCGCGCGCCCTCCGCGGGTCGCGTGCTCGACGTCACCGTCGCGGTGGGTGACACCGTGACCGCCGACCAGGCCGTGCTCACCCTCGAGGCCATGAAGCTCGAGACCACGCTGTCGGCGGGCGTCGCCGGCGCCGTGACCGAGGTGCGGGTC
>JBDQIL010000301.1:0-5745 GCA_040264415.1 Myxococcota bacterium | reverse complement strand
GTGAGCGTGCTCTACGGCCGCTGCGTGCACCGGGGCGCGCTCATGGCCGACGGCCACGTCGACGGCGACAACCTGATCTGCGGCGTCCACGGCTGGGACTACCGCCTCGACAGCGGCGTGTCCGAGTACGACAACGGCGAGGCCCTCCAGCGCTTTGAGGCCTGGGTCGACGGCGACGGCGTGTTCGTCGACGAGGCCGAGATCGCCGCGTGGGCCGAGGCCCACCCCCAGCCCTTCGACCGCGACGCCTACCTGGGCCAGTACCAAGACCCCCACGGGACCGCCGACGAGCCCCACAACCAGCACATCCAGGCGCTGGCCCGTGACGGCCTCAAGAAGGTGGGGCATCACGGCCCTGTGTCGGCCATGGGGGTGTCGCGCACCGAGCTGCCCAGCTGGGACGACCTGCAGGTGCTCACCGCCCAGCTGCACCGCGCGCCCCTGCTCGACGACGCAGCGGTCGCCACCGAGCTCGTCATCGGCCCGCGGGCGAAGCGGCCGCTGCAGCTCGACATCCCCCTGTTCGTCAGCGACATGAGCTTCGGGGCGCTCTCCGAAGAGGCCAAGATCGCGCTGAGCAAGGGCGCCGCGCTCGCCGGCACCGGCATCTGCTCGGGCGAGGGCGGCATGCTGCCCGAAGAGCAGGCCGCGAACCGCCGCTACCTCTACGAGCTGGCCAGCGGCCGGTTCGGGTGGAGCCTCGACAAGGTGCGACACGTGCAGGCCTTCCACTTCAAGTCGGGCCAGGGCGCCAAGACGGGCACCGGCGGCCACCTGCCGGGCGACAAGGTGCAGGGCCGCATCGCCGAGGTGCGGGGGCTCGAGCCCGGCACCCCGGCGGTGAGCCCGGCGCGCTTCCCCGACCTGCAGTCCGTGGCCGACTACCGGCGCGTGGCTGATCAGGTGCGCGACGAGAGCGGTGGGATCCCCATCGGCTTCAAGCTGTCGGCCCAGCACATCGAGCTCGACATCGACTTCGCCCTGTCCGCGAGCGCCGACTACATCATCCTCGACGGCCGCGGCGGCGGCACGGGCGCGGCGCCACGGGTCTTCAAGGACCACATCAGCGTGCCCACCCTGGCGGCCCTCACCCGGGCCCGTCGGCACCTCGAGCGGCGGGGCCGGCGCGACGTGACCCTCATCATCACCGGCGGGCTGCGCACCGAGGCCGACTTCGTGAAGGCCATGGCCCTCGGCGCCGACGGCGTGGCGGTGGCCAACTCCGCCCTGCAAGCCATCGGCTGCCTGGGCATGCGGGCCTGCCACACCAACAACTGTCCGGTGGGCATCGCCACCCAGAAGCCGCACCTGCGCGACCGGCTGGTCATCGCGGCCTCGGCCCAGCGCCTGTGCAACTACCTGCAGGCCACCGTCGAGCTGATGACCGTGCTGGCCCGCGCCTGCGGCCACGATCGGCTGGGCGACCTCTGCCCCGACGACCTCACCGCCTGGAAGAAGGACGTCGCCGAGCTGGCCGGCGTGCGCTGGGCTGGGGCCGGCTGGGCGTAGGCGGGGGGCGCTGGCGCCGGCACGTCGCGGCACCGGCACGCCGTGGCACCGGTCCCCCATTTCGTATAGTTGCGAAATGACCGCTGCGGACGCCGCACGGAGGCCCCGATGGATGCATGCTGCCCGCCCGATGGGTGCGCCTCGGCTCCGGCCCGGTCCGGCCCGCTCACCGGACCAGCCGCCGAAGCCGAGCTGGCCGCCCTCGCCAAGGCCCTCGCCCACCCCGCGCGCGTGCGCATCCTGGCGCACCTGCGCGCCGAAGACGCCTGCATCGCCGGCGAGCTCGCCGACCAGCTGCCCCTCGCCCCCTCGACGGTGTCCCGACACCTCTCGGTGCTCCAGGCCAGCGGGCTCATCACCGGTGAGATCGACGGCCCCCGACGCTGCTACTGCGTCGACCCGGCCGCGCTCTCGCGGCTCCAGGCCCTCGTCGCCGCCCTCTGATCCGCCCTCCGCCCTCATCGTTGGAGCTCCTGTGGAATTCGTGTCCGTCCTCTTCCTCTGCGTGGGCAACTCGGCCCGGTCCCAGATGGCCGAGGCGCTGGCCCGGCGCCGCTTCGGCGACCGGGTGCGGGTCCAGTCGGCGGGCTCGGCGCCGAGCCGGGTGAACCCCTGGGCGATCCGGGCCCTCGACGAGCGCGGCCTGCCCACGGGCGCCCTCCACTCGAAGCACGTCCGCGACATCGACCCCGATGGCATCGACCTGGTCATCACCCTGTGTGACGACGCCGCCTGCCCGGTCTTCCTGGGCGACGCGCCGCGGCTGTCGTGGGCGATGCCCGACCCTGACCGCGCCCACGAGGCCTTGACCGACGCCCAGCGCCTCGAGCAGTTCCGCCAGACCCGCGACGCCATCGACATGCGCCTGGCCGTGCTCGCCGCGATGCGCGACGCCCCCGCGCCGCTCGACCCCCGCGAGTTCCACGCCAGCGTGCGGGTGCCCGACCTCCCGGAGGCCACCCGGTTCTACGCCTGGCTGCTGGGCGGACCGCCCAAGACCTGGACCCACCGCTACGCCACCTTCGTCTCGACCGCCCTGCGCACGAACTTCGTGTTGCTGGTGGACGACGGGCAGCCGCTCCACCAAGACACGCTGTACCACCTGGGCGTCGCCCTGCCCGACCGCGCCGCGATCATCGACGCCCACCACCGGGCCGTGGCCGCGTGCTGGCCCGTTCACAAGCCGGCCCGCACCACCTGGCGGGGCACGCCCCTGCACGAGCTGTGGCTGAGAGACCCCGGCGGCAACCTGGTGGAGCTCTACGCCCGGCTGACCGAGGCCGAGCTGGCCGAGATGCCCGCCACCAAAGAGCCCACCTTCCTCGTGCAGCCGTCGGCTGCGCTGGGGGCCTGACATGGCGACCTGGCACGACGGCAGCCCGCCGCCCATCGGCCCCGCGCCGCTGGCCCCATCCGAGCCCAGCGCCCACCCCCCGCGCGTCCTGATGCTCTATGGCTCGCTGCGGGAGCGGTCCTACAGCCGGCTGCTCGCCGAAGAGGCGGCCCGGGTGTTGGTCGACATCGGCGCAGAGGTGCGCTGGTTCCACCCCGACGGCCTGCCGGTCAAGGCGCCCGGCCTCGAGGACCACCCCAAGGTCGCAGAGCTGCGGGCGCTGTCGCTCTGGTCGGAGGGGCAGGTGTGGTCCTCCCCCGAGATGCACGGCAACATGACCGGCCTCTTCAAGAACCAGATCGACTGGATCCCGCTGTCGATGGGCGCGGTGCGCCCCACCCAGGGGCGCACGCTCGCGGTGATGCAGGTGTGCGGGGGCTCCCAGTCCTTCAACACCGTCAACAACCTGCGCGTGTTGGGCCGCTGGATGCGCATGCTGACCATCCCCAACCAGTCGAGCGTGGCCAAGGCGTGGCGGGAGTTCCACGACGACGGCCGCATGAAGGACTCGCCGTTCCGCGACCGGGTGGTGGACGTGATGGAGGAGCTCGTTCGCTTCACGCTGCTGACCCGGGATCGGCGAGACGAGCTGGTCGACCGCTACTCGGAGCGCCGCGAGGCGGCTGCCCAGGCGGCCGCTGCGCAGGGCCGGCCCCAGGACCGGATCGGCGGCGACGGGCTCTGAGACCGTGCTCAGGCGGCGGCGAACTGCCGCTCGACCAGGCGCCGGTAGATGCCGTCTTCGGCCACGAGGGCCTCGTGGGTGCCCTGCTGGGCCACGCGGCCCTGGTCGAGCACCACGACCCGGTCGGCGTCCTTCACGGTGGACAGGCGGTGCGCGATCACCAGCGTGGTGCGGCCCTTCATGAGCTTGTCGAGGGCGTCTTGCACCAGGTGCTCGCTCTCGGCGTCGAGCGCGGAGGTGGCCTCGTCGAGCACCAGCACGCGGGGGTCTTTGAGCAGCGCGCGGGCGATGGCGATGCGCTGCTTCTGGCCGCCCGACAGGCGCACGCCGCGCTCGCCCACCGGCGTGCCGTAGCCCTGCGGGAAGGCGCTCACGAACTCGTGGGCGTTGGCCGCGGTGGCGGCAGCCTCGACCTCGGCGTCGGTGGCGTCGAGCTTGCCGTAGCGGATGTTGTCGGCGATGGACGTGGCGAAGAGGATGGGCTCCTGGCTCACCACGCCCACCTGCTCGCGCAGCCAGTCGGGGTCGAGGGCGTCGTAGGCCACGCCGTCGAGGGCGATGGCCCCGACCCCGGGGTCGTAGAAGCGGGAGAGCAGCGCGGCCACGGTGCTCTTGCCGCCCCCAGACGGCCCGACCAGCGCCACCACCTCGCCCGGCTCGAGGGCGAGGTCGAGTCCCTGCAGCACCGGCGCGTCGGGGCGCGTGGGGTAGGCGAAGTGCACGCCGTCGAGGTGCACCTGGCCCCGCACCGGCGAGAGGCGCTGTGCGCCGGTCTGCCGGTGGATCTCGGGCTCGCGGTCCATGAGCTCGAAGACCCGCCGGCTGGCGCCGATGGCCTTGGCGAAGTCGCTGTAGAGGCTCGAGAGGCCGCCCACCGCGAAGGCCACGGTGAAGGTGTAGAGCAGGAAGCTGGTGAGCTGGCCGAAGGTCATCTCGCCCTCGAACAGCAGCCGGCCGCCGTACCAGAGCACGCCGGCGATGGCGCCGTAGCCGAGGATGCTCACGGCCCCCTGGAAGGTGGCGCCCAGCCGCGCCCGGTAGCGGGCCAGCTCGAAGCTGTCGTCGACCGCGGCGCCGTAGCGCTTCACCTCCTGGTCTTCGCGCGCGAAGGCCCGCACGGTGCGCAGACCGGCCAGCGTCTCCTCGGCCACCTCGCTCGACCGCGCCAGGGCGTCTTGCACCTGGGTGGAGACCTTGCGGAGCATCTTGCCGTAGACGCCGGCGCTCGCGGCCACGAGCGGCACCACCGCCAGCATCACCAGGGTGAGCTTCCAGTTGGTGATGAGCAGCACCGCGATGGCGCCGAGCGCCTGGATGGCCAGCCGCAGGCCCATGCTCACGTTCACGGTGACGGTGTTCTGGAGGACGGTGGTGTCGGATGCCAGCCGGTTGGTGAGCTCGCCGGTGCGGCGCTGGTCGAAGAAGGCCACCTCTTGCGAGATGACGGCGCGGTACAGGTCGCGGCGCAGCCGGGCGACCACCCGCTCGCCCGACACGGTGAAGAGGTACGAGCGCGCCGCGGTGGCGAAGCCGGCGACGACGAAGACCGCGACCAGCAGGAGGGTCATCTGGTTGAGCACCTGCTCGCCATCGGCGCCGTTCACGCCGTCGACCAGCTGGCCCACCACCCACGGCGCGGCCAGGTTGGCGCCGCTCGAGAGCAGCAGCGCCACGGTGCCGGCTGCGAGGAAGGCGAATTCGGGGCGAGCCAGAGAGAGCACCCGCGCCAGGTCGAGCCCGCGCTGGGCGGGGGCGTGGGCGTCGGAGGTCTCGGCGGTCGAAGCGGCGGGGTCGGTCATTGGGACCACTTCGTCGCCGCCGGTCGCTTGTCAAGGCCCGGGGACCGTCATGGGGCGGCCGGCTCGTGCTGGCGGGCGATGGCGTCCATCGCCCTGGCCAGGCGCAGATCGAGGGCGGTCACCCCGCCCGCGTCGTGGGTGTTCAGCGTGACCGCGACGCGGGCGTAGACGTTCGACCAGTCGGGGTGGTGGTCCATCTTCTCGGCCAACAGCGCCACGCGGGTCATGAAGCCCCACGCCCGGTTGAAGGTGCCGAAGTCGAATTCACGCGAGATGGACCGGGCGTCGTCGGCGAGGGTCCAGGCGGGGAGGTCGGCCAGCTGGGCGGCCAAGGCGGGCGGGTCGAGGAGGGTGGCCAT
>JBDQIL010000300.1:0-5753 GCA_040264415.1 Myxococcota bacterium | reverse complement strand
GTGGGGGGTCAGTGGGCGAGGGCGAGGGGGGTCGGGCGCGCGCGCCGCTGCGCGACGGCCCAGGCGTCGGAGGCGCGGAGGCCCGCAGCGTCGAGCTGGGGCACGATGACCGCCTCCACCGTCGAAAAGAAGAGCTCGCGGGCGAGGCCGCCGTCGCAGACCCCCGCCTGTGCGATCTCGTCGCGCAGGCCGAGGTTCACAGGCAGGCGCGGCACCTCGTGTTCGATCTGGTGAGCGAGGGCGTCGACGAGGTACTCGCTCAGGCGCTCCCGGGTGGGGGCGTCGAGGGAGCCGGCGACCTGGCCGAGCAGCCCCCACCCGAAGCGGGCGTGGTTGATCTCGTCCGCCAGGATCTCCTTGAGGATCCCCCCCAGCGGGGTGCCCTCGAGCTCCGCCTGCTCGGCCCGGATGATCGAGACCGCGATGGTCTCCGACAGGCAGCACACGCTGATGACGTTGCGGAGCAGCGCCTCGAGGGGCGGCGCGTCGGCGTGGGCGGGCAGCGAGGCGATCTCGGGCAAGGGCGCGACCGGCGCGTGCCCCAGCGCGAGCACCACCCCGGCGCACTGCTCGGCGTGCCGGAGCTCGTCTGCGATCATGGCTGGCACCCGGGCCTGAACGGCTGAGGGCGCGGCGGCGCGCATCAGCTGGGGCACCAAGCCGGCGAAGACCTGCGCCGAGATGTGCTCGTTGACCATGCGGCCGCGCCACGTGCGGGCCGCCATGGCCACCTCGCCCGTGGTCAGGGCGGGCAGCCCCGCGAGGTCGGGCCGCCGCTCGGCCGCGGCCTCGGTCAGGTCGAGGACCGGCGCGCCGGTTGCGTCTTGGCGAAAGTGGTCGGGCATGAGGGCTCCTGGTACGACCACGGTATGCCGGCCTCCGCCCGCTCGGTTTCGGCAATGCAGAAGCCCCCGGTTCGGCGACGCCGACCGCACCGCGGCGCGCTGTGTGACACCCCGATGACGCCGGCATGACGCGCGGGAGGATTGTCCGTGTCGACGGGTGGGGGGGGACCGGCGACGGTTTACGGCGCACTCCCCCGGCGTGCCGCTGTGAGGACCGCATGGTGCAGCAGAACTTCCCACACGACCGACAGAGGGCAGGTGTGCCGCCGTCTTGGCCGCGCCGCTTCCTTCAGATCATCGAGAAGGAGCGATCCTTCCTGATCTTCGTGGGGGTCGCCTTCTTCGTGACCGGCGCCACCTACGACATCCCCCCGGTCGCCCGCTGGGTGGGCTTCCTGCTCGCCGGCTATGCCGCGGTCGCCAACGACTCCATCCAGACCCTCGGCACCTTCCTCGCGTCCAACAAGGGCCAGAAGTGGTGGGTGCTCTGGATGTTCATCGGCGGCATCTTCCTGGCCACGGTCGGCTACTCCTGGGTGACCTACAGCGGCGACGTCTCCTACGAGCGCCTGGCCAGCAAGGGCTTCGCCGAGGCGCCGCAGACCTTCAGCTACCTGCAGGTCGCCGCCCCGGTCTTCCTCATCATCCTGACCCGGCTGAAGATGCCGGTCTCGACCACCTTCCTGCTGCTGTCCAGCTTCGCCACCGAGGCGGCTGGCATCGGCAAGGTGCTGGCCAAGAGCCTGAGCGGCTACGTGTTGGCCTTCGTCATCGCGATGGTGGTGTGGGTGGCGCTGTCGAAGGCCTTCCAGCGCTGGTTCACCGGCACGCCGCACCCGCTGTGGCGGCCCCTCCAGTGGCTGAGCACCGGCGTGCTCTGGAGCGTCTGGCTCATGCAGGACGCCGCCAACATCGCGGTCTACCTGCCGCGCAGCCTCAACGTGTGGGAGTTCGCCGCCTTCGCCGGGGCCATCTTCCTCGGGCTGGGCGTGCTGTTCCGGATGGGTGGAGAGAAGATCCAGGAGATCGTGGACGAGAAGTCCGACGTCTTCGACGTGCGCGCCGCCACCGTCATCGGCTTCGTCTACGCCGTCATCCTGTTCTACTTCAAGCTGCACTCCAAGGTGCCCATGTCGACCACCTGGGTGTTCCTGGGCTTGCTCGGCGGGCGAGAGCTGGCCATGACCCTGCGGGGCGCCAGCAGCCGCGGGCTGTCCACCACGCTGAAGATGATGGGCCGCGACGTGGGCCTGGCCACGGTGGGCCTGCTGGTCTCCCTCATCATCGCGATGCTGGTCAACGACGCCGTGCGCGACGCGATCCTCGGGCCGCTCGGGCTGTGAGCTCGGCCGAGCGCAGGCCCGCCTCGATGGCCAGCGCGGTGGCCGCGGGCTGCTCGAAGGGCAGGGCGTGGCCGCTTCCGCCGACCACGCGCAGCGGCGCGTCGAGGACCACCGAGAGCACCTGAGCGCCCCACAGCGGGTAGTGCCGGTCGCGGTCGCCCCAGACCAGCCGCACCGGAGCCCCCGCGCGGCGGAGACGGGCTGGCAACGACGCGCAGCGCGCGAGGTCGAGCCCGAGCGCGGTGGCTCGCATGCGGTCGGGCAGCTCCGGATCGCCGATCGCGCCCCCCACGTCGGCCAGGAAGCGCCCGCGGTGGGGCGGTTGGGCTGCGCGTCGCATCCATCGGCTGCCACCATATCGCTGGTATGCCAGCCGCTGAACGCCGGGCAGCGCGAGCAGCCGCGCGGGCGCCCACCCCAGCCATGCGGCGGTCGACAGCAGGGTGAGCGACCGCGCCCCGTGGCGCAGCGTGAGCTCGATGGCGAGCAGCCCGCCGTAGTCGGTGCCCACGAGGTGCAGGTCGCGCCAGGGCGGCTGCCCAGCGGAGGCCCGAGCCCGATCGAGGGCGGCGAGGTGATCGGCGACGCCGTGCCGAGCGGTGGGCAGCGGGGGCGCCGCCCCATGCCCCGGGAGGTCGGGCGCCCAGGACGGTCGGGGCAGGTGCGCGCGGACCCCGCTCCAGAGCGCTCCGCAGGTGGGCACGCCGTGCAGCAGGGCGACAGGTGCGGGGGGCGGGGGCATCATCGGCGCCAAGGCGCTATCCTCGTGCTCCCGCGGCGGAGGCCCCGATGACCTGGATGAGTGAGAATCACCGGTTTCTGGCCACCCTCATGCGCTCCGTGGTGGGGCGACTGCAGGCCGCGGCCGAGGGCACCGAGCCGCCCACCCCGAACTGGAAGGGGGCGTGGCCCGCCTGGAAGGGGGGCTCGCGCCCGGCTGCGATCCGCGCCCTGAGTGACCGCCTCGGCCTCTCCACCTTCGAGCGCGATCTGCTGGTGCTCGCGGTCGCGATGGAGTTCGAGGGCGTCACCGCCGGCCTGTGCGGCACCATCCATGGCAACCCCGAGCTCTCCTTCCCCACCGCGCGCCTCGCGCTCAAGGTGTTGGAGGGCGGCAACTGGCGCGCCATCAGCGAGGGCGGCACGCTGCGCCGCTGGGGCATCCTCCAGATCGAGCCCGGAGCGGTGCGCACCCTCGCGCGGCTCTCGTGCGACGAGCGGGTGTGGCAGCACCTGTTGGGCATCTCGAGCATCGACGCGCGCATCCATGACCTGGTGGAGCCGACCCCCGCTCTGCACCCCCTCGACGCGGGTCGCATGGCCATCGCCACCGAGGTCGAGGGCTTGCTGCGGGACGCCGGCGACCCGCCCCTCATCGTGCAGCTCACCGGCACCACCGCGTCGGCCCAGGTCGCGCTCGTGCGCACGGCGGCCGAGGCGGTGGGCCGGTCGGTGCTGCGGGTGCCGGTGGCGCGCGTCCCCCTCGAGACCAAGGCCCTGCGGCTGATCACGCGGCTGCTGAACCGCGAGGTGCTGCTCGAGCCGCGCGTGCTGCTGCTCGACCTGCACCCCGACGCCCCCGACCCGCTGCGCGAGGCGGTCGTGCGCGCCCTGGTGCAGGGGCTGCCCGCCTCGGCGGTGATCGCCACGCCCAAGGTCATGCACATCCCGGGGCGCGCCGTGGCCGTCCTCCAGGTGCCCACGCCCACCGAAGACGACCAGCGCGCGGTCTGGCGCGGGGTCTTCGAAGACCAGCCCGCCCTCGCCCGTGGCATGCCCGCCGAAGACGCGGCCCTCGAGCTGGCCGCCACCTTCGCGCTCGAGCCCAGCGACATCACCACGGTCGCCCGTCAGGCCGCCCTCGGTGGCGACGACCCCGAGCGCGGCGACCCCCGCACCGCCTGCCGCGTGCTCGCGCGCTCGCGCATGGGGCCGCTGGCCGAGCGCATCGGCAAGAACGCCACCTGGGCCGATCTCGTTCTGCCCGAGGGCCAGCACCAGCTGCTCGAAGAGATCGTGCAGCACGCGCACCATCGGGCCACGGTCTTCAGCCGGTGGGGCATGGCCGGCGGCGAGGCGCAGGGCCTCGCGGTGCTCTTCAGCGGCCCGAGCGGCACCGGCAAGACGCTGGGCGCCCGCGCCGTGGCGTCGCATCTGGGCCTCGACCTCTGGCGCATCGATCTGAGCCGGGTCGTCGACAAGTACATCGGTGAGACCGAGAAGAACCTCGCGCGGGTCTTCGACGCGGCCGAGGGCGGGGGCGCGGTGCTCCTCTTCGACGAGGCCGACGCCCTGTTCGGCAAGCGCTCCGCCGTGAAGGACAGCCACGACCGCTACGCCAACATCCAGGTCGGCTACCTGCTGCAGCGCATGGAGGGCTACCGCGGGGTCGCCATCCTCACGACCAACCTGAAGGCCAGCCTCGACCCGGCCTTCATCCGGCGGCTGCGCTTCATCGTCGACTTCCCCATGCCCGACGCGGGCGCCCGCGAGGGCATCTGGCGGCGGGTGCTGCCGGCCACCATGCCCATGCGCGACATCGCCTACGAGCGGCTGGCCCAGCTCAACGCCTCCGGCGCGATCATCGGGGCCATCGCCACCCACGCCGCCGTGCTCGCCGCCGAAGACGGCGCGCAGCAGGGCAGCGTGGTGCCCCTCCAGATGCGCCACCTGCGCGCTGCGGCCATGCGCGAGTTCCAGAAGCACAGCCAGCCCATCACGCGTCGCGAGCTCGAGGGCTGGGAGTAGCGCCGGGCGGCTCAGGCGTCGGGTGCGCAGGTGCTCACGCCGGCGCCCACCACGTCGAAGCCCACATCGGCCAGGGTGCGCTCGAGCTGGCCGTCGGCGCCCACCTGGTAGACGTCGGTGGAGTGGCCCATGCCGTAGGTGCGAATGAACACCGTGAACTCGCCGCCCCACGAGGCGAAGGCGAAGGTGTCCAGGTCGCGCAGGTCGGGGAAGCCGCTGAGGGAGATGCGGTCGAGCTCGGCGCCGGTCTCGGTGTCGAGCTGCACCAGGGCGGGGGTGCGCTCCAGGGGCAGGAAGGCCCAGAGCTCGCCCATACCGTTGCCCGTGAGCTCGGACTGGCTGGGCATGCCGCCCACCCGCTGCACCGCCCAGCTCGCGTCGTCGACGCGGCCCAGGGTGTCGGCGTCGGCGACGTACATCCGGTCGCGCCAGGTGCCGGCGGCGTCGGTGGCGTAGCCCATCCCGAAGCTGCCGAAGCCGCTGGGCAGCCCCAGGTCGGTCTCGACGCAGCTGAGGTCGGTGAGGTCCACCTCGTAGACCACGTTGTCGGAGTAGCGCACGTAGGCGAAGCCCTCCCGCGAGACCGCCATCGACGCCGGCGTCGACCACGACGGGCAGTCGAGCTCGCCCAGCACCTCGAAGCGGGTGGTGGCAGGATCGTAGAGCATCAGGCGCTCGAGGCCGCGATCGATGGCGTAGACGAGATCGGAGGTGTCGGCGCAGTCGTCGGCGGGAGCCGGGTCCTCCGGCTCGGGCTCGGGGTCGGGGTCGTCATCCTCGGGGTCGGGCTCGGCGTCGGTCTGGCCGTCGCCCTGCT
>JBDQIL010000299.1:0-5760 GCA_040264415.1 Myxococcota bacterium | reverse complement strand
GTCGGGCCTGGGTCACCCCGCCCGCCGTCACGTCTACCCGCGCGCCCACGGCCGAACGGTTGGACCCCGCGCCGCCCACGAGGTCGAGCTGCACCCAGGCGTGGTCTTGGCCGTGCGTGTTCTCGAAGAGCCGGACCTGGGCGGTGTCGTAGCAGTCGTCGGCGCACCGGGCGCGGCTGTGGCCCACCACCACGTCGAGATCGCCGTCGCGGTCGAAGTCGGCGAAGGCGACCCCGTGGCTGCGGGTGTGATCGATGCCCAGGTCGGTGGGCACCGGCTCGAAGTACCGCAGCGCCGTCTGGTGGAAGAGCAGCCCGCGGGCGCCCTCATAGTCGGAGCTGCCGATGTAGACGTCGGTCCAGCAGTCGTTGTCGAAGTCGAACATGCCGCCGGTGATGTCTCCTTCGTTCCAGTCGGTCATCGTGTGCTCGCGCTGCAGCCCGGTCCAGTCGCCGCCCGGCCGCGCGAAGGTGCCGTCTCCGGCGCCGAACATCAGCTCGGAGGGGTCAGACGACACGCCCACGTCCCAGTGCACGATCTCGCTGGTCAGCAGGTCGAAGTGGCCGTCGTTGTCGACGTCGGCGCAGGTGGTCTGGCCCGAGTTGCCTCCCAGCCGGAAGGGCTCGCGGTCGTAGCTGTGGTCCCATCGAAAGGCGTCGTCGTCGCGGCTGCACCGGATGAGCTCGGGCTCGGGCACGCCGGCGCAGTCGTCGTCGTCGGGGTTGAGGCTGCACCAGCACCGCGCCGACTCGTTGTCGCTCCAGTCCAGCCGATGGTCGAAGGCGTAGCCGCTCTCGACGCTCGTGTTGGCGAAGGTGCCGTCACCCTGGTGGGTCCAGAGGTGGTTGGGGGAGCGGCCATACGACGCGCTCATCAGCTCGGGCCAGCCGTCTCCGGTGACGTCGCAGGCGAGGGCCGCCCACGAGCGGGTGTGGGACAGCGCGTCGTTGAGGGTGGAGACGAAGCTCCACGCCGACGTGGTGAGGCCCGCCGCCTCGGTGACGTCGCTGAAGCCGCCGGCGCCGTCTCCGCGGTAGAGGCGGTCCTGGGCGGGCTGGCTGTCGGCGTCGCTGTACGAGGTCAGCCACAGGTCGAGGTTGCCGTCTCGGTCGAAGTCGAGGAAGGCGGCGCCGTACTGGTTGGCGGGGTGGGCGTGGGCGTCGGTGACCACCGTGGAGGCCACGAAGGTGCCGTCGCCCTGGTTGAGGAGCAGGGCGTTATCGGCCTGGTTGGTGGCCGAGGTCACGCCGGTCCACGCGTCGAGGTCGCCGTCGTTGTCGATGTCGCCCCACACCCAGACGTGGGCGTCGCGCGCGGTGCCGTCGGCGGCGCCGGTCTCGACGGTGACGTCCTCGAAGGTGCCGGCGCCGGTGTTGCGCATCAGCCACAGGTGCCGCTCGCCGGTGTCGAAGTCGTTGCGCCCGCCCCCGTCGCGCACCACCAGGTCGGTCCACCCGTCTCCGTCGAAGTCCACTGCGTTCAGGCGCACCCCGAGCACGGGGGCCTCGTCGAGGCCCCAGTCGGCCGTGGCCTCGCGGAAGGCGGGGGTGGTGCCGTCCCAGCGGGCCTCGGCGCCGCAGGTTCCGGGGAGGGGCGTGTCGCCAGGGGTGGCGTCGGTGCCGTCGGCGCCGTCGTCGCCGTCGTCGCCGTCGTCGCCGTCGTCGCCGTCGTCGCCGTCGTCGCCGCTGGTGCCGCCGTCTCCGCCGTCGGCTCCGGCTCCGTCGTCACCGAGCTCGTCCCCGGCCGTGTCGTCGCCTGAGTCGCCCTTGCTGCACGCGCTCAACAGGATGAGCGTCACGGCCGTGAGGGGGATTGTTGACATGCGGTGCCCTATCGGGACGACGCCTCGATAGCGACCCCCTCGAACGAGGGCATGCGCGCGGGGCAATGGAGGTTTCGCCCACAGGCAGTGGGTTCTCAAGGCGATCGCGCGGAGCTCCCCGCTCGTTTGGGGGGCAGTTCGTCCGGATGCGTCCAGAGACGGCCGACAGGAGCCCCCCGCAACTCGGCAAGGGGCCGCTGAGCGTCGTCCTCGTGGTGATTCTGGTGTGATGGGTGAAGACGGATGCGTGGGCAGAGTCCCTCGCGTCCGCTTCCACGACCTGGGCCACATTTTCGCCAGCATTCTGGTGATGAAGGCCGTCAGCCTGTACCGGGTGCAGACAGGGCTGGGCCAGGAGAGCGTCAAGACGACCCAGCGCTACGCGCACCTGGGCCCCAGGCGTGCAACGGGCAGCCGTGAAGGTGGACCGACGCGCGTTCGGCAGCGTGTTCGGCGGGTAGGGCCCTTGACGCGGTCAAGCCATCCGGCCTCGAGGTGTTCGCATCCTCGGGGTCGGCGTCCGTCGGGCACGGACTGCGCCGCCGTCGCAGACTGTCGCCAGCCGGGCGTGGCGACGGGCTGGCACGCGCCGGCGTCGAGGACGGGCGCGGCACATGAGCGGGACATGGCCCCCTCCGTTGGGAAGGAATCAAGCACACAGCACTGATATCGCTTGTTTTTACTGGTGGCGGCGGTGGGGGTCGAGGCCGCCTCGGCCTCCCTGGAAGACCCCAGCAGTCGCGGTGGTTTGCCAGCCAGGGAGGGCGCTCTCGCCCCACGCTGATCCTTCGATGGTTGCCGGTGGTGTGCGGTGTTGGTCCATGGTCGCGGCACGTCTGCGGCACGCCAGCGGCACGCCCGCCAGCGGTGGGACGGGCGCCCCCCTGGTGGCGCCATGCGCCCGGGTTGCCCCCAGACAGCCGACCAGAGCCAGGGCACCACTGCACCCGACGTCCCGCTCCTGCTCGGCGACTACAGCCGCATGCCCGACGAGCTCTGGCGCGCGATCGACGACGAGGACCTGCCCAAGAGGCCCAGGCGAGCCGACGAGTGCGTCGCCCGGTGCTTCCTCGGGCCCGACGAGATGTACCAGCAGCAGGGGCTGCCCTCCTCTGCGGGCGAGCTGCAGGCCGAGATGGGGTGGCCGCATCGCACGACTGCCGACCGCGCGCTGCATGCGCTGAAGGACCTGGGGCTGCGGACCCGCAGGCCGAACCCGGCCCAGCGGAACGGCTACCAGCGCCCTGGCCCCCACGGCGCCACGGGCCCCGAGTCGCGCACCCTCGACGGCACCAAGGCCGACTCCGCCACCTGCGGCGTCTGCCTCGTGCTAGAGCCGAGCTCCGAGGTGCACGTCGACCTCCTCGTGGCAACCGACCCTCACCCGAACAGGCCGAAGCGTTGACGAACCGACCCCTCCCCCTCGCGACGCTGTTGCTCGTTGGCTGCGGGGCCGCTGACCCCTCGAGCGCGCCTCTCCCGCCAGCAGAGGCCCAGCCTGCAGCCGAGTCCCCGTACGCCGCGCTGAACTCCATGGATCCCCGCGAGCCCGTTCCGCTGCAGCCCATGATGGCCTGGCACCAGAAGCAGAACATGCAGGCGCACCTGGTCGCGATCCAGCGCATCACCGAGGCCCTGCCCCGCGAGGACTGGGCGGCCGTGGCGAGCGCAGCCGCGATGATCGGGTCGTCTCCCCAAATGCAGATGCAGTGCGAGCACATGGGGGCGGGCGCCGACGGCTTCACCGAGGTGGCGTTGGACTTCCATCGGCGCGCCGACGCCATCGCCGAGGCGGCCGCGACCAAAGACACGAACGCCGTGCTGGCGGCCACAGCCGACACCCTCGCGGCCTGCACGAGCTGCCACCAGACCTACCGCCAAGACGTGATGGACGCCGAGACCTGGAGTGCGCGCACCGGCGACGCGCGCGACCCCGGGGGACACTGACCCGGCCCACCGCCCTGGCTGGTCTCTCCAGGGAGCGGTAGAGTGGACAGACCCTGGAGGGTTCATGCTCCACCGCCGCTCGCTCATCCCCCGCGTCCTGGTCTTCGCGCTGTCCACCTCGCTGCTGGCGTGCGGCGACAAGGACGACGATGAAGACGACGACGACAGCTCCAGCTCTGCCGCGGTCGCCGAATGCGACGCGCTGTGCGCGCACCAGGCCACCGGCGACGCGTGCGAGTCGGGCTATGTCGCCGAGTGCCAGGACTTCTGCCCGCTCGTGTTCGCACGGGTCGACGCCGAATGTGAGGCCGCGGCGCTGGCCTGGTTCGCCTGCGGCCAGAGCGTCGAGTGGACCTGCGTGGACTCGTTCATCGAGTTCAACGGCTACCCGCAGCCGATGCAGGTCGACGACCAGGAGTGCGAGGCCGAGATCGACACGTTCAACGAGATCTGCTTCGGTACCACCTCGGACTCCGGGCGCTGAACCCGAGACCTCACCTTGACCGCCGGCCCGTCGGCAGGCTCGACGCGATGACCGAGGTCCACCACCCGCTGCCGGCCGCTGGTGCGTACACCCGCCGGGTCGAAGCGCGCATCCCCGACGAGGGCGTGCTGCGCTGGGCGGCGCAGGGTACCCCGCTCAGGCTCGGGAGCGCTCCATGACCACCCCTCTGACTGCCTCGTCGGCGACCTGTCTTCGCCTGCTCCACTGCCTCGTGGCGCCGCTGGCCCTCGTGGCCTGCGCCGAACCGACCGGGTCGGGTGAGCTGAACGACACCGCCGCCGCCGGCACCGACGGGGGCACAGTCGAGCCGCTCCCGCCGCAGGGCAACCTGCTCATCGAGGAGGTGTACTACGCCGGCGCGGTCCCCACCGGGGGCATCGACCGCTACTACAGCGACCAGTTCATCGAGCTCATCAACATCGCCGACGCGCCTGTTGACGTGAGCGGGCTGATCCTGGGCGACGCCCCTGGGGTGTCCGGCGCCATCAACCCGGGCGACCAGCCGGGGGGGGCCTTCGTGGCCGACCCGGACTTCGTCTACCTGTCGTCGGCCTGGCGCATCCCGGGCGAGCCGGGCGAGGTGCTGCTCCAGCCCGGAGAGACCCTCGTTATCGCCCACGACGGGCAGGACCACGCCCCCTACTCCACCTTGGACCTCTCCGGCGCAGACTTCGAGACCTATGTGGACCTCTACGGCGAAGACCTCGACTCGCCGGTGGTGCCAAACCTGGAGAGCCTCTGGTACAACGCCGGCTATGACTGGCTGGTGACGGTGTTCGGGCCCACCATCGTCGTGTTGTCGATGGACGCCGACGACCTCGAGCCCGCCGGCGGCAGCCGGGGTCCGGTGCGGGCCCCGGTCTCGGCCGTCGTAGACACCATAGAGGCGCTCATGGACGCCGACAGCGGCGACTACAAGCGGCTGCACGCGTCGGTGGACGGCGGCTTCGTGCACGCCTCGGGGACGTATACGGGCGAGTCGGTGCGGCGGGTGCGCGGCGCCGACGGCCTGCCCATCGACACCGACGACTCGGGCGCCGACTTCGAGGTGGGCGCGCCCGCGCCGGGTGGGTGAGGCCCGGCGACCGGCCCAAGGCCCGCCGCCAGCCATCTGAGGACCGCCCGGCAGACCCGAGCGTGTGGGGGCGCGTCCTGCACAGGATGTGGGGCGACCCCACGGGCCGAGGCAGGCCGCGCCGTGGGATAGTTGACACAAAGCCCCTTATCGGAACTTCGGCCGGGTAGCGACTGCGGTGGCCGAGGAGGCGCGCGCGCCGTAGACGCCCTTCGCAGGTCCGCTTTCCCCGCCCGCAGACCCGTCAGCGTCCGAAATCCTGCTCATCCGCCCGTCCCACGCGCACGGACCCCGCCCGCGGCTGGGAGGCGTCGGGGGCAAGGTGCGGCGCGCTCAAGCCGCCTGCGCGTCTCCGGCGGGTGGCGCGCGGGCAGCGGCGCGGTCCAGGCCTCCGAGCGTACGGAGGGTCGC
>JBDQIL010000298.1:0-5760 GCA_040264415.1 Myxococcota bacterium | reverse complement strand
GGTCACCCAGCGCGGCGCCGACCCCGCCCCCGTCGCACCCACCGCCACGGCCACGCAGGGGACGCTCTCCGCCCGGGTCGACGGCGCCACCGTGGCGCTCACCCTCGACGGCGCGGCGCTGCCGGCTTGCGTGGCCCGTGCGCCCCTCGCGCGCACGGTGGCCGTCGCAGCCGACGGTCGGGTGGCCGGGGTCGAGGCGCCCCCCGGGGGCGCCGCGCGGCTGGTGGTCTGGCGCTGACCCGGGAGCTCAGAAGCTGTAGCGGGCCCGCGAGAAGACCTGCGTGCCGCCCACCGCCGGGTCGCCGAACTTGGTGTACTTGCCGCCCATGAAGACCACGGCGCCGCCAGCCAGCTCGAAGCCGTTGCCGAAGTTGTGGGACAGCTCGGGGTACAGCACGAGGGAGCGCGTCTTCGGGTCGGACCACGCCAGCTCCTGCTCCACCCGCACCTCGCGGTCGGCGTCCCACGACGTGACGTAGATGGGCGTCAGGTCGAAGATGGCGAAGGTGCGCAGCAGCGTCCCCCCGAACATCAGGTCGAGCCCGATGACCGCGTAGTCGCCCAGGCGCGGTCGCCGGCCCTCGGTGGCGCAGCGCTCGGGGGTCGTCTCGGCCCCGGTATCGACCAGCGGCGCGCAGCCGGCCAGCAGCGCCGTGTCGTCGGTGACGGTGGCCCCGCGGGTGACCCGGCTGCCGGGGGTCACCCAGTCGCCGGCGCCGAACTCGTCGGGGAAGCCGTGCACCCACTGAACATTCGCATAGACGTGTCGCCCAAACGAATAGTCGAGGCCCGCGGTCCACTTGAAGAATGGGTCGTCGGTGACCACCAGGGGGCGCTGTCCGCCCGGCAGGCCGTAGTCGTACTCGCCCGCCGGCTGCTGGAAGAAGCCGAAGTCGAGCTCATCGTTGGTGAGCGACAGGCGCGTCTCTTCGGGGTGGATCCAAGCCGCCTCAAGCCGGTAGCCGATGGGGCGGATGCCGTCGGCGATCCAGCCCAGCGGGTTCATCTCACCCGACGCGTTGAAGCCCCAGACCTTCATCTTGGGGTAGGCCAGCATCACCTGGGTCTCGAGGATCCCGTTGATGCAGTCCTCGGCGTCGCGGGGGTTGCACTGCTCGCCGGCGTTGAGGGTGGTGTGGTTGCCCACGCCCTGCGGGATGTCGCTGATGCCGTCGTAGTAGCTCAGCGCGAGGTCCTGCATGCCCAGGGTGCCCGCCAGCCGCACGCTCCACTGCATGTTCTTCAGGTTGGTGTCGGGCAGCTGGGGCACCACCGACTGCGCCACGGTGGGGTAGCCCGCCACCTGGAGCGCCTGCGCCTGGTCGCCGAGCAGGGTCCACCGCAGATCGTCGTCGATCACGGGCACCTGGTCGGTGGCCGCCAGGCCCAGCACCGCCGACTCGGGCAGCAACGCCGGCTTGAAGACCGGCACCACCACGCCCGTCAGGCTCCACCCGATGACCGGCGTGTAGTCCACCCGCGCCATGATGTTGCCCAGCTGATCGCCGAACAGCAGGGGGTCTTCGACGTCGTCGGCGTTCAGGTTGTTGGTGGGGTTGAACTGGTCGCCCGCCCCCCACTGGATCTTCTGCTGGCCCACCCGGATGTCGAGCCCCTTCAGGCCCACATCCCACGCCTCCATGTAGAGGTTGTGGGTCTCGAACCGGAAGGGATCGACCACCTCTCGCCGCGTCAGCGCGCTGAAGTCGGTGATCTCGTCGGAGAAGCCCATGTAGACGAGGTCGGTGTCGAAGACCAGCCGAGCCTTGCCCACCCCGCGCACGTTTCCGCGCAGCTTCAGCAGGTTCTGGTTGCGGGAGAAGCCCGCGGGCAGCGTGGTGCGGGCGTACCAGTCGCCCACGGTCACCGCGGTGGGACGGTAGCGGATGTCGGTCTGCAGCACCCCGCCGATGGTGGCGTCGAGCGCGGCAGCCGAAGCAGGGGCGAGCAGCGCGCCCAGGGCGGCGCCGGCGGGCAACAAGCGCGGCATGACCTACAGCCCCCGCTGCAGCGTGCGCTGGCTGAAGACGTCGTCGCTCAGGCCGGTGTTGATCGACTCGATCTTCTGGGTGAGCGTGGTGGACAGCTCGCCGCGCGAGTGGTCCACCATGGTGAGCGTGCCCGGGATGCAGGCGCTCTCTTCACAGCTGTAGTCGGCGCGGGTCTCGGTCTTGACGTGCTGGCCCTTGTCGCTGAAGTAGCGGATCTCGGACGGGAGCCCGATGTCTTTGCGCACGACCATCTCGAGGCGGGCGTACGGCGACTTCTCGCCCTCTTTGCGGGGCATCGAGAGGGTCCAGGTCTCGTCGTCCTCGGTGGTCAGGGTGGCGTCGTAGACCTCACCGAAGACGCTGGTCGACATGTCGGCGTCGCTGAAGCTGGTGCCCATGAAGCCCTGGTCGGAGACGTGGCTGGCGATGCGGCGCACCTTGTTGTAGGCCGGCAGCCAGACATACATCTGGGTGCGGTTGAGCACGAGCACCCGGGTGCCCTTCATGTCGCCCGGGGCGCTGAAGGCCACCATGCGCTTGCCCTTGGCGGTGTAGAGCTGGAAGGCCATGTCTTTGGCGGGCTTGCCCGGCGCGGTGGTCTTGGCCGAGACCGACGCCGTGAAGTCCGTGGTGGCGTTGGCGTTCGTGTCGACCGAGCTCAACACCTCCGGGCCGGTGGCCGCGAGGGCGGCGCCGGGGAGCGCGAGCAGCAGGGTCAGGGCGAGAGAGCGGAGCATGGCAGCACCTCGTGGCAGGTGGGGCGGGGGTTCAGGCCTCGGCGGAAGACGCGAGGACTGCCGCCTGAAGGGAGGCGCCGTCAGCGGGGTCGCGGGCGGGCACAGCGGGAGCGTACCGGCGACGGCGCGCGAGCGCCGGCAGTACGAGGAAGGTGGTGAGCGCGGCGGTGAGCATGGCCGCAGCCGTGAGCCCCCCCACGTTGCGCAGCGGGCGGGCGTCTCCGAGGGTGAGCACGAAGAAGCCGGCGGCGACCATCAGCGCGTTGGTCCAGATGGCGGGGCCGGTCCGGGCGGCCGCGCGCGCGGCGCCCCGGTCGAGGGGCTCGCCGTCGGCCGCGTACCAGGCGCTCAGCAGGTGCACCGCATAGTCGACGCCGGCGCCGATCACGATGCTGGCGAGCATGGCCGTGCCGATGTCGAGGTGGATGCCCAGCGCGCCCATGCCGCCGTACACCACCAGCAGGGCCAGCCCCATGGGGGCGGTGGCGAGCAGGCCGCTGGCGAGGCTGCGAAAGCGCCAGGCCAACACGACGGCGACGAGTCCCATGGCGAAGAGCAGGCTCAAGAGCTGGTTCCGGGTGGTGGACGTCGACAACCCGCGGTGCAGCACGGGCATGCCGTTGACCAAGACCGACAGCCGGGGCTCTGCGCTGGGATCGGCCACCGCGGCGGTGGGGGCGTCGAGATCGAGCAGCGCGGCCGCGACGGCGCCGCGCAGCCGGTCACCGGAGGCGCCCGGGGGGGCCGTCACCCCGAGCTCGGCGAGCAGGGCCGAGGCGCGCACCTCCGCCGCCCGGTTGAGCCGGCTCTCGGACAGCGGCGCGTCGAGCAGCCAGGCCAGATCGGTCACCCGGGGGTCGTCGGCGAAGGCGGCGGGGTCGGGGTCGTGGCGGTCGGCCGCGATGGCCAGGGCGCCGGCGGCGAGCTGGGCGCGCGCGGCCTCGTCAGCGGGCTCGTTGCGAGAGAAGACCTCGGCCAGCACCTCGATCTCGATGTCGGACAGCTCGACGAAGCTCTCGTCGGAGCGCAGGAAGCGCTCGAGGTCGGCCTGCACCGCGGCGCCCGGCGCCGGCTCGGTGCGCTGGCCGAGGGCCCCCCGCACCACCTCGGGGTCGAGATCGGGCCGCACGTCGGCGGTCACCGCGAGCACGCGCCAGGCGACGAGGTCGCGGAGGCGCGCCCGAGCCGCCGCCCCGTCGGGCCCGGTGGTGTCGGCGACGGCGTAGCGGAGCAGCGTGGCGTCGGCGGCCAGGCGCTCGATCTCAGCCAGGGCGGCCCCCACCTCGTCGAGGTCGCTCGTGTTCAAGCGCACGTGCATCAGCGCCTGCGCTCGGTCGTCGGTGAGCAGCTGCCGAACCGCCGGGTTTCCGGTGAGCAGCCCGAAGAGCTGGTCGACCTTCGCCGGCGAGTCGGGCACGCGGGCCTGGCTCTCCATCGCGTCGTTGAGCAACGCCACCACGTCGGCGACGTGTTGCACCCCATGAACGCCGGGCACCCGCCGCACCTGATCGCCGAGGCGTCGCAGCTCGCGGAGCGCGTGGGGGTCGGACAGGTCTCCCTCGACCAGCACCTGCACGAAGGTGCTCCCGCCGAAGTGCTCGGCCAGGAAGCGGTCGGCGCGGTCGGGTGGCGAGCCGGGGTTGTAGAAGGTGCTCTGGTCGACGCGGTTGTCGACCTGCATCGTGAAGGCGGCGCCCACCACAGCGAGGGCCGCGAGGGCCGCGAGGGCCGCCCCCCGGCGGCGCTGTACGGCGACCGTGAGGGCCATCGTGGCGCGGGCGACGGGGCCCGGGCCGCTCGCCGCCCGCGGCTTGAGCTCGAGCAGGCGGATGACGGCCGGCACGAAGGTCACCGACAGGGTGAGGGTCACCACCACGCCGATGGCGGTGAACACGCCGAAGATGCGCATGGGCTCGATGTCCATCACCACGAAGCTCAGCAGCCCCAGGGCCGTGGTGAGGCCGGCGGTGAGCACGGTCGGGCCGGTGCGGATCACGGTGAGTCGAACGGCCTCAGCGCAGTCGTGCTCGGCGGCGTGGGCCTGGTAGCGGGCGAGCATGTGGATCGCGTAGGCGCTGCCGACCGCGAACAGGATGATGGGCATCGACCCCAGCACCACGTTGAGCGGCACCCCGAGCGCCCCCATCAGCGCCTGGCTCGCGAAGATGCCCACCGAGGTCGAGCCCAGCCCCAGCAGGGTGCCGCGCCAGTCTCGGAAGGCCAGCAGCATGATGAGCACGATGGCGCCCACCGCCCAGGGCGTGAGGCGGCGCACGTCGGCCTGCGTGCTGTCGTAGATCCAGGCGCTCACGAAGGGCGAGCCGCCCCAGAACAGGTCGGCCTCGGGGAAGGCGGCCGTGACCTCGCGCTGGATGTCGGTGGCCACCGCGCGGGCGTCGGCGCCGTAGGCCGAGAAGGCGTAGATCACCAGCGCGCGGCCGTCTTCGGAGACGAGGGTGCCCCGCACCTGATCGCGGACCGCGACCGCGTCTCGCAGGGCGGCGCTCTCGGCCGGCGTCGTGGGGATCGACTCCACCAGCCGGCCCGTTCGGATGCCGCCCATCGGGTCAGGGGTGAAGTCGTCCACCGTGACCAGGCTGAGCACGTGGTCGATGGCCGGGAGGTCCTGGACCGCCTGCGACGCCGCCCGCAGGCGGGCGAGCGCGTCGGGGTCGTAGGCGTCGGGGACCGCGACCCCCACGATGGCCACGTCGAGGCCGCCGAAGCGCTCGTTGATCGTGTTGAATCGCTCGATGTCCGGGTTGTCTTGGGGGAGGAAGCCCAGCAGGTCGTCCTCGCGCTCGACCTGCCCGGCCATCAGCACGGAGACCAGGCTGAAAACCAGCACCAGCGCAACGACGACGGCCGCACCGCGGCGGTCGGTCACGAGGTCTGCGAGCTTCTCCAACACCAGCCGGCTCCTTGAGCGAACCGACCGGTTACCGCACTGGGCCCTGATCGGCCACGGCTGGGAGCCTCCCGCCCGGCCCCATGCCCCCCCCCCCCCCCCCCCTCTCGGGGCTCAACCGCGC
>JBDQIL010000297.1:0-5774 GCA_040264415.1 Myxococcota bacterium | reverse complement strand
GTCCTCGGCAGAACGGGGGGAGGGGATAGCGTTCGGTCCACACCGTCGGCAACCCGGCCGCGCGAACGGCGGCGTCGCTGGCGGGGGATGCCGGAGGGACCGCTCGCGAATACGGCGATGGCATGACCCTGTCTCGCGCTGCCGCCCTCCTCGTGTTCACCGCCGCGCTGCCGGCCTGTGCGCGCGAGCCCTCGCAACCCGACCCGCCCTCCGCCAGCGCGGCCACCACCACGGTGCGCCTGCTGCTCGACGACCACGAGCTGCCCAGCATCGGCCTGACCGCAGACCAGCCGGCGGTCGAGCTGGCCACCCGGCTGCCCGACGGGCTCACCATGGCCGACGTGCTGCACATCTATGCCGAGGCACCGGGCGGCCGGCACCTCGGCCTGCGCAACCCGTCCCAGCGCTACGACGACCCCGCGGTTCGGCTCTCCCTCGACGCGACCGGTCAGCCCACGCTGGGCCTCTACCGCCAGGCGCCCTCCGACGCCTCCGCGGCGGTGCAGGCCAGCCTGAAGCGCCCGGTCATCGAGCTCGCCGGCGTCCACACGGTCACCGTGTCCGTGCAGCAGCCGCCGCAGACCGCCACGCCCACCGCCGCCGAGCCCCTCCTGATCCAGGCCAGCGGGCACGGCCGCGCCGCGGTCTCACCCGAAGCCCTCGCGCAGCTGCCCGAAGCCACCGACCCGCGGGGCAAGACCGGCGGCTGGCAGTTGGCAGACCTGCTGCGGGCCCGGCTGGGAGACGCTGCGGTCGCGCGGGTGCAGGTGCGCCCATCCGACCGCGACGCCGCACCCATCGACCTGACGGGGTTCAACGACCCCGACGTGGCCATCATCGTGAAGCACAACCGACAGGGCGAGCTGCGGATCCAGCGGTGGACCCGCGCCGACTCGAACCGACCCGACGCGGTCTACAAAGACATCGGCGAGCTCATGGTGACGCTGGCCGAGGCCGCCCCGCGGTAGCCGCTACCAGGGGTGCCAGGGGGTGGCGAGGGTCTTGTGGCCGATGTCCGCATTGTTCACGATCTCCATCGTGACCACCGTGTCGGTGCTCAGCTCGACCACCGCGACCGATCCGGCGTTCGTGTCGTAGATGAAGGCGAATCGACCGTCGACCGTGAAGTCGATGCCGCTGCCGCTGGCGAAGTCGGCGATCTCAACCCAGCTGGCGGCGCTGGGGTCGTAGATGCTCACCGCGCCCCCATCGGTGACGTCTTTGCGGCCCCAGTAGAGGCGGCCGTCGGGCCCGTATTCGAGGAAGCCGGGCTTCGTGCCCTCCGAGAGGGTGGGCGGCGCGAGGGGGGTGGGGGTGCCCGTGGCGTTGTCCACCATCCAGAGGGTGCCGTCCGAGACCTCCTCCACCGCGTCGGCGGGGTGCTGGTAGTCCTTGAAGCTGATCGCCGTGGTGGACCCATCGGCCGAGACGGCCACCATCTGCGGCATGCGATTGTGCGACGACGTGTCTACGGTCTGGGTCACGGTCATGGCGTCGAGGTCGAGCACGAAGACCAGCCCCTCGCGCAGCGCCGCGAGGGCGCCGACCGAGCCGTCGGCGCTCTGGGACAGGCGGCGCCCGCGGGCGCCGAGGGTGCTCTCGGAGACCAGCGTGAGCCGGGACACCTCGGTGAGGTCGCGCATCGAGATCTTGACCAGCTCCACCGTCTCGGCGGCCGGGGCGCCTTCGCCGGCGGAGATGTGATCGCCGGTGGCGCCCGGGTCTTGCCACGCCGCGGCGTGCGCGCCGTAGGTGACCACCGCGTACATGTGCCCGCCGTCGGGGCTCAACACGACCGAGTCGACGTGGCCCACGCCGGTCCCGTCATCGAGGTCGATCTCGACCACCGGCTTGAGGGTGGTCAGGTCGATGCCCAAGACCGTGGGCATGTTGTGGTTGCCCAGGAACATGCGGTCGCCGCGGGGGGCGATGAAGCCGTCGCGGTGGCGGCTGTCCTGGTCGAAGCCGCCATAGCCGGTGGACTCGGACGAGATCTCGTAGCCTTCCGACGACTGAGCGGGGTCGGCAGCAACGAAGGACTTGTCCCAACCGCCCGAGACGACGACCAGCGGGTGCTCCTGCAGCTCGAGCTCGACCGAGATCACGCCGCCAGCGGTCAGGGCGCCCTCGAGGTCGAACCAGGCCGTCCGGGTCTCGCCCGGCACGATGCCGGCGGGCCCGAAGTAGGCCAAGGCCGCCCCGTCGATGTCCCAGCGGCCCGTGGCGGTGCCGGCGCTGGTGCTCTGCACCACCGCCTTGGGGTTGAAGACGGCCCGGGGGTTGTCGTTGGTGAGCTCGAGCCAGACGCGCAGGTCGGTGTCGGACCCGCCGGTCAGCGTCGCGCTGCGGGAGTCTACCGCCACGCCATCGACGGGCGCGGCCACCGAGATCAGCGCCGAGGCCACGCCGTCGGCGTTGACCGCGTCGGCGATCTCACCCGCGGTGTGGGTCTCCCTGTCGTACTCGACGCTCACGCTTCCGTCGGTCACCGCCACCGAGATGGAGGCCCCGTCGCCTGCGTCGGTCAGCCCGAGGGCGAGGTTGCCCTCCAGGGTGCCGCCGCTGACGGCTTGGACGACCAGCTCGCCCTCCGTGTAGGCGTTCAGCACAGCGGTGTTGGGGCGCAACCCGACCCGAGCGGCCAGGCCGAAGGTGGCCGGGGCGCTGGTGACCGACACCAGCGGGTTCGCCGGATCGCTGACGTCGATCTCGAGGGTCGCCGTCTGGGCCGCCAGCTGGGTGTAGAGGTCGTCGGGGTTGCTGGGCAGGCTGTAGTTGAGGGACGTGTCGTAGGCGAAGGCCTGGTAGTGGGTCCAGGCGCTCAGGGGATCGGCGTGGACGCCAGCGCCGCCGGCGTCGATGGAGACCACCATCGCTCCGCTCGCGAGCAGGTCGCCGACCGCGTAGACCTCGCCATCGGCCGGCAGATCGGTCACGGGGGCGCCATACGAGGCCACCACCAGCACGCCTTCGAGGTCGGCGTCGGCGGGGTCCGTCCAGGTGAGATCGACCGTACCCCCCGTGTTCCAGGCGGCGGTGAGGCCGGTGGGGGCGTCGGGGGCGGTGAGGTCGGGTTCGGTGCCATCCGCCCCGTCCGAACCATCGGCGCCATCCGAACCATCGGCGCCATCCGCGCCATCCGCGCCATCCGCGCCATCCGCGCCATCCGCGCCGTCGGAGCCGTCAGAGCCGTCCGAACCGTCGTCGTCCTTGTCGACACAGGCGAGCGAGAGGCTGAGGGTGAGGGCGGGCAGCAGGAGCGTGGAGATTCGGCGCACGGGGCATCCAAGACAGGGGGTTCAACGGGGGACCAGCGTGACTCTATCACGCTAGCAGGGCGCGCGCCCCGCGCAGGCGGGCCACCGGCCCGACGCCCCCGAGGCCCCCCGTGACGGGCGTCACAGGTCGAGGGTGCGGCCCGCCCGCTGCCCCCGCTCATATCCGTCGGCGTCCACCCGGAGACCGCGCCCCGGCTTCAGCCGCAGCTCCTTGGCGACGAAGCGATGGACGGCGTCTTGGCGGCGCGCGAGGGCGGGCTCCACCCGGGCCAGCGCCGTGGCCTCGAGCGACGCGCGCGCGTGGGCGCGGCCGGCCGCCATGCGGGCGGCGATGGTCTCGGCCGCGCCCACGCGAAACGCGTCGTGCCACGCTCGATCCTGCCCCGGGCCGTGGGTGGCGCTGAGCAGCTCGATGCGGTGGGTGAGCCACGACCAGACCTCGGCGACCGCCGCGCGGTCGTCGGGGTGGCCCGCCAACAACAGTCGCTGATCTCCGCGGCCCCCCGCGGTGTAGGCCACGCACCCGTTCAGCGCGGCGAGCTGCGAGGCCAGCACGGTCTTCCACTTCCGCACGCGCCGCGCCTGCTCGAGGGGCGCGTCTCGGCCATCGGTCATCGCCTGCTGCAGGTCGTCTTCCGCCTCGACCGCGTCGAGCATCCCCTGCAACCGGTGGCGCTCGATGAGCGCCTGCGCCGCCTCTGCGGCAGACGCGGCCTCGTGGACATTGGGCGACTCCGCGAGCGCCAACAGCTTGCGCACCCGGTCGAGCAGGGCCTGTGGATCTGCGGCCATGGGCTGCCTCCGACCATCCCTGTGACCCGGGACGGGGCGCGACGCCACGGCCACCCGGTCGGCGCGGCGCCCCGTGTGCTGTACCGCGAATCCACGCAAACCTCCTTACCTTTCGGCTCTCCCCTGAGTTCCCATGAAGCGCGCCACGCAGACCCTCCTGATCGGCCTCTTGCTCACCGCTGGCTGCGGCGACAAGGACGGCGGCGACTCCAGCGCCGACGGCAGCGATGGCACCGCCACCGACGGCGCAGACGGCGCAGACGGCGCAGACGGCGCAGACGGCGCAGACGGCGCAGACGGCGCATACGGCGCAGACGGCGCAGACGGCGCAGACGGCGCAGACGGCGCAGATGGCGGCGACGGCACCGAGGTCTACGACGACCCCGACATCGTCGCGAACCAAGGCGTCGAGCGGGACGGCGACTGCGAGGCGGCCTTCTACTGGCCGGTCGACTCCGACGTCTCCCCGTTGATGATCGCGCGGTACGACAACCCCGAGCCCCCCTACACCATCGACTCGCTCAGCTTGAAGGTGTTCTCGAACGCGCCAAACGCCTACAGCAGCTCGGACGCCCTGCCCACGCTCAGCTGCGACGCCTCGCAGCCCATCCGGATCTACGCCTTCGTCAGCGACGACCCCGACCTGTCCGCCTACAGCCCGACCGAGGGCGCGTGGCCCGACCTCGACATGGCCGCATCGGCGGTGGTCGAGGGCGCCGGTGGCGGCGCCGAGTGGGACGACAAGAAGCTCTTGACCGCGACCCTGGACGAGCCCCTGCGGGTCGAGTCGGGGACCTACCTCTACATCGGCTACGAATTCGTCGAGGGCCCGGGCCGCGACTCCGATCCCCGGCCCGTGCAGTGCGCCGCGGGCTGCGACCTCACCCAGGCGGGGGTCGCCTACATGGTGGAGGGCAACCGGTGGAGCGCGGACGTGGGCTGGGCCGAGGGCAGCAACGCCCCCGACCTGCGCGCCAGCATCTCGCGGCCAGAGTAGGCCGCCCGACTGCCGGCGGCGTCAGAAGGCGAAGCCCACGTTGGCCTCGCCGCGGGGCCCCCATCCGCTCCAGATGGGGAGCTCCGTGTCGCCCGTGAGCGTGCTGCTCGCGACCGGGGTGGCGTAGCCCGCGCCCAGGCCCACGCCGGCCGACAGCCCCTTGGGGCCGACCCACCGCCACCCCAGCATCGCCTCGACCGAGGTGGCCTTCAGCTCGAGGGTCTCGCCCTCGACCGTGGCGCTCCAGGCGCGCTGGTTGACCCGCGGCCCCAGGTAGAGGCGCCGCATGCCGCGGCCCAGCGGGTGCAGGTCGAGGCCGGCCTCGATCTTGGTGCGACGCAACGCGACCGCTTGGCCCTCGATCTCGACCGTCGATCCGCCCAACCCAGCCCCCACGAAGGCGCTGACGTGGGGCACCAGGCGGCGCTGGTAGCGGGCGTTGACGCCCAGCGGCACGACGGTCGGCCCCACCGTGATGAGGTTGCGCTTGCCCCGCTTGGGTGGGGCCGCGCGCGCCTCGACGGTGGCCGGGGCCGGGGCCGCCGCGGGCGCCGCGACCTCGGGGGCGGGCTCCACCTCTCCGTCCACCCCTCCCGCGAGCGCAGCGGTGGGGACAGCGAGGGCGACGGTGGAGAGGGCGAGGATGAGGCGGACCATGGCGGCTCCCGGGGGGTTCGGCGGCGCCGTGGGCCACGGCGCATGGGTGC
>JBDQIL010000296.1:0-5776 GCA_040264415.1 Myxococcota bacterium | reverse complement strand
GGCGGCGAGCACGCGGGCGGCGCCACCGCGGGGGCCTCGTGGGACGGCGGCGGCTACACCGCGCCGGCAGCGGGCGGCACCTACGGCGACGTCAACCTGGCCAGCATCTTCTTGGGCTCGGGCGGCGGCGGCGTCTGGAACGGCGGGACCGACGCCGCAGGCGAAGACCCCGGTCCGGGCGGCGACGGGGGTGGGATCCTCTACATCGGCGCCGGCCTCATCGACGCCGACGGGTCGCTGTCGGCCGACGGCGGCGACACCAGCCACTGGGCCCAGGGCTCCTGGACCTACGGGGCCGCAGGGGGCGCCGGCGGCTCGGTCTATGTCGTGGCCGACGAGGTCGACCTGCTCACCGGCGCGGTCACCGCGGCGGGCGGCCTGGGCCAGGCCAGCTACATCCGCGTGGGCGGCGATGGCGGAGACGGTCGCGTGCGGATCGACTGCACCACCTGCAACGGCGAGGCGCAGGGCACCGCCGCCGCGACGGCCGCCCTGTCCGACGCCTGCGACCCCGATCCGGGCGCGTCGTCGGCGCCCTGAGGGGGCGACTCAGCAGCGCTCGAGCAGCTTGCGCGCGGCGCGCGCGACCGGCGCCTTGTCGCTGACCAGCGCCGCGTACAAGCCCTGCGCTTCGCCCAGGTGGTAGGCGGCGGGTTCCGACTCGCCGAGCGAGAAGTGGGCGGCGCCGGTGGCGAGGTGGGCGTGGGCCACCAGCAAGTCGGGGCGCTCGGGCGCCCGACGCAGGGCCAACAACAGGCCCTCGCGGGCCCACGCGATGGCCACGGCCAGCTCTCCCAGGTCGATGGCGGTGCTGGATCCTTCGAGCAGCGCCTCGACGAGCAGATCGCCCTCCCCCTGCTCTTCGATGGCCGAGAATACGGCCTCGAACTGCTCGAGGGCCTCGTCCCCGCGGCCCTCCTGCAGCAGCAGGGCGGGCAGCAGCGTGAGCGCCCGCAGCCGCAGCAGGTCGGCGGAGGGACCCAGGGCCGGCGCGCCGTCGACGCAGCCGAGCAGCGCCTTGCTGGCGCCGCGCTGATCGCCCTCGCGGAGCAGGATGATGCCGCGTGACAGCAGCACCAGCGGGACCACGCGGTCTTGCCGGCGCTGGGGCTCCTTCTTCAGGCTCCTCAGCGTGCTCTTGATGCCGGCCAGCGCCACCTTGCGCTCGTCGAGCGCGACGGCGACGTGAACCAGCGCGACGGTGGCGTCGAGGTCGATGCGCCCGCGCGCGGCCTCGAGGCGGGCGCTCGCCTGCTCGAGGTCTTCGAGGGCCGCCCGCAGCTCTCCGTCCTCCACCCGGTTCATGCCGCGCTCGCGCAGGATCAGCGCCCCCATCTCGGCGTTGTCAGGATCGACGGCGGTCCAGCGGGCCTCGGCCTCGTCGAGGGTGGTTCGTGCCGCGTCGATGTCGCCGAGGATGCGCCGGGCGACGGCGAGGTCGAAGAGGCAGACCGCGGCGAAGTGGCGCTGCTCGGGGCTGGGCTCGGGCAGCCCGTCGAGCGACGTGGCGACCGACTCGAGGCGGCGGGCGGCGTCGTCGGGTCGGTCGACGGCGAGCTCGATCTCGGCCCGCAGCAGCTCGAGGGCTGGCGACAGCGCGATCTCGAGGTTGGCCGACACCTGCAGCTTCTGCAGCTCATTGAGGGCGGCCTCGACCCGTCCGGCGCCCGCCGTCTTGGCGACCGCCTGCAGCTCGGGCGCGAGGTCGCGCACCCAGAACTCGGCGCCCGGCCGCAGCGCCACCGCCATGGGCGAGGCCTCGGAGAGCAGGCCTGCGGCCGTGTGCACCTTTGGGGGCGCCCAGGTGGCGGTGAGGCGGGTGTCGATGCGCGCGCGCAGCGGCGCGGCGTGGGCGTCGAGGGCGGGGCCCGACTCCGGGCCGGTCGCGATCACCCACATCCCCGGCAGCCGCTCGGCGAGCGCGTCGAGATCGGTGGAGAGCGCGGTGAGGAGCGCGGCCGCGTGGCCGTCGCGTGCGAGGCCTTCGAGGCCCACGAGGCACAGCACCCACGCGTGGTCGGGCAGGTCGCCGATGGCCGCCTCGAGGGCGGCGACGGGGTCGCTGGCGTCGATGTCCGCGAGGTCTACTTGCCACAGATCAGCGCGCTCATCGAGGGTCTCGACCAGCGCACCGAGGGCTGCGTCGCGGGCGCCGCCTCCGACCGCGCACAGCTCAAGCAGGCTGAAGCCGTCTCCCAGGCGAGCGTCGAGGTGGGCCCGGAGGGCGTCGGAGTCTGCGGAAGAGAGGGCTTCGGACAAGGCGTTCCCATATCAAGAGGGGGGCGCGCCGCGCGCACGTGCGCTGACAACCACCCCGTGGCCGGCGAAGGTAACCCGGAGGGCCGGGGCGGCTCCACCACCCCGTGTGAAGACCCTCGCCCGACGCGAGGGCTGGGCTATGCCCGGCTGCCTGGAGGCCCCATGTTCCCGTCCCTCAACGTCCTCGGCCAGCCCCTCCAGCCTTGCTCCAACGACCCGGAGACCGGCTGGTTTCGCGATGGCTGCTGCAACACCGACGCCAACGACCGCGGCTCTCACACGGTCTGCGCGCAGGTCACCGAGCCCTTCTTGGCCTTCCTCGCGGAGCGGGGCAACGACCTGATCACCCCGGTCCCTCAGTTCCGGTTCCCCGGCTTGAAGGCGGGAGATCAGTGGTGCGTCTGCGCGGCGAGCTGGCGTCAGGCCCATCAGGCGGGGCGCGGGTGCCCGGTCGTGCTCGAGAGCACTCACCAGGCCGCCCTCTCCATCGTGCCGCTCGAAGAGCTCATGGCCCACGCGGTCGCGGTCGAGGTGTGAGCCCACGCGGGGCTCAGGCCTCGGTGCTCCACATCCACCCGAGCGACGGGTCGCGGGCCAGGGCGGCCTCCCGCGCCGCCGCCGCTGCCGCCGGGCGCCCCAGGGCGGCCAGCGCGTTGGCCCGCCCGCCCTGGTGCAGGCCCTCTTTGGGCTGGAGCGAGGCGGCGCGATCGTAGGCCGCGAGCGCCTCGGCCGGCTCGCCCAGCCACTGCAGGGCGTCGCCGCGCCCGTGCCAGCCCCACGGGTGGTCGGGGTGGGCCTCGAGGAGCAAGCGGAAGTGGTGGAGCGCGTCGGCGTGTCGGCCGGCCTCGAGGGCCGCCCGGCCGTCGGCCAGAGGGTCGGTCACGCCCAGGTCTTCGGGGCGGGGCACCGCCACCGGCGGCGCCGGCCGATCGCGCCGGGCGAGCGCGGTCAGGGTGTCGTCGTCGGGACGGCCCAGCAGGCGCCCGACGGGGCGGAGCAGGGCGCCCAGGGCCCGGTCGAGCCGTCGACCCCATGTGGGGCGGCGTTGGTGGTGGGGGAAGTCGCGCACGCGGCGGGGTCTCCGGGGTGCGGGCGGCGGCGCCGTGGAATATCCTGCCGGAAGCACCCGGACGGGAGAAGGTCATGCCTATCGGCGCTCTGCATCGCGCACTCGCGCTCGCTGCCCTCTCGCCGCTCGCCGGTCTGGCGGGCTGCATCGAACAGGGCTTCGTCGAACACGAGGGCGACGACATCTTCTACCAGCTCGAGGCCGGCGAGGTCGACGTGCTGCTGGTGGTCGACAACTCGTGCTCGATGCAGCCCTACCAGGCGCGTCTGTCACAGAACTTCGACCAGTTCCTGACCTTCTTCGTGGAGGGTGACGTCGATTATCAGATCGGCGTCGTGACCTCGTCGGTGGCGCCCACCGAGCCGGTCGACGGTACCGAGTGCGATCAGGCCGCGGTCGATGCGATCCCCGCACCGGGAAACCTGGTCCAGGGCACCTGGATCAACCCCAGCACCCCCAACGGCGACGACGTCTTCCAAGACATGGTGCAGGTGGGCATCTGCGGCTCCGGCTACGAGATGGGCATCGAGAGCGCCTACCGCGCCGTCTCCGAGCCCTTGGCCAGCGGCGCCAACAGCGGCTTCCTTCGCGACGACGCCTACCTGAGCATCATCTTCGTGAGTGACGAGCAAGACGCCTCGCCGCAGCCGGTCAACGACTACATCAACGCCTTCAACCAGGTGAAGGGCCAGCGCAATCGCGACATCTTCAACGCGAGCGCGCTGGTGGTCACCGACCCCGACAGCTGCGACGACGACGCCATCAGCAGCCGGGGGAGCCGCTACCTCGACGTGGCCCGGCAGACCGGCGGGGTCATCGGCGACATCTGCGCCGAAGACTTCGAAGACATCGTGGTCGATCTGTCGTTGGCCAGCTCGCGCCTCGAAGACACCTTCTACCTGAGCGACATGCCCGACGCCTCGACCCTCATCGTCGGCATCGACGACGAGGAGATCCCCTGCGACAGCGGGCGCTACACCTATCAGCCCATCGAGCTCGACGGCGAGTGGCGTGGGGCCCTGGTCTTCGACCGCGCCCAGCTCCCGCCGCCGAACAGCCGCATCACGGCCCGGTACGACCTGGGCTCCGGTGACCCCGACGTGTTCTGCACCGACAGCGGAGACGACTGATGCGCGCCATTCGACTCCTGCTGGCAGCCCTCCCCCTGCTCGTCGCTTGCAGCGGCGACAAGGCCGTCTGTGCGGGCAACGCCGACTGCGATGAAGGGCAGGCCTGCGTCGACGAAGAGTGCACCGACGTCACGTGCCTCACCTCGGCCGACTGCGACATCCAGCAGTACTGCGACGACGACTTCGAGTGCTCGGCGGGCTGCGACGACAACTCCGACTGCCTCGCCGGCCAGTCGTGTGACAGCTCCACCAACCAGTGCAGCGCGTACGGTTGCCGCGACACCCAGCTCGACTGTGACTACGGCGAGATGTGTGATGTCACCACGGGCCAGTGCTACGTCGAAGACGAGGGCCTGTGCGAGCAGACCTGCGACATCTTCAGCCCGAGCTGCGGCGGAGGCAGCACCTGCATCCCGACCCAGTACGTCGGCGACTGCGACGCGGGCAACGGCGACGCGGGCTGCCCGTCGAACAGCCCCTGCGCCATCGTCGAGGTCGACGAGTCCGGCACCTGCGACTGGTTTGGTTTCCCCGACGACTCGGCCTGCGAGCGCGGCTGGAACTGCGACTACCTCGAGACCGGCTCGGGGCGGCTCGGCTACTACTGTCACCTCGACTACTGCATCGAGAGCCAGTGCTTCCCGTCGTGTGACGACACGGGCGACTGTCCCCGCGGCTTCGACTGCCAAGACGTCGGCGGCGGCGACGCGGCCTGCTTCGCCGACTGTGACTACCTGACCAGCGAAGGCTACCTGGAGTAGCCGGCGGGGCCCTACCGGTCTTCGACCCGCGCTCTCAGCGCGTCGGCGTCGCTGGTGAACTTGAAGACGGTGTAGACCCGGGGCCACCGCTCCGGGTCGACGACGTGGTCGTGCAGCACCGCTGCGGCCTCGACCTGGTCGCGGCCGAAGGTGAAGACCCCCATGAGCTCCATCACCTGGGTGGTGGTCACGCCGCGGTCGTGGGTGCCGGAGCGCAGGGCCTTGAGTTGCTGGGACGAGAAGCTCGTCTCGTTGATGGTGGCGAGCAGCGCGTCGAATTCGGCGTCGGTCAGGGGGGGCCGCCCGCGGTCCATGGGATGCACCGGGGTGGTCGCGACGCGGTCGCCCCCCACGACGACCACCGCATCGCCGGTGCGGACCACCACCCCCACGCCGCCCGGCAGCCCCTCGATCTCGAGCAGCAGCGCGCGCGCCGCGGCCAGCTTTCGAGCGATGCGTCGCTGCACGGCGGGATCGTCGGCCTGGCCGAGCAGGGCCTCGGCCGCGTCGAGGTTGGCCCGGGCTTGCGCGGCGAGGTTCATCGCGTGGGGCGGGGG
>JBDQIL010000295.1:0-5779 GCA_040264415.1 Myxococcota bacterium | reverse complement strand
CTCCACCCCCACCACGTCGTCGAGGACGGTCTCCAGGTGCCAGCTCACGCCGCTCACGGTCACGAGCGCCGGGGCGCCAGAGTCGTGACCGCCCCCGCTGCTGGTGGAGTCTGTGGCGTCGCCGGCGCTCCCACCTGGCCGCGGCCCGCCGTCCGACGCCGTACAGGCGACGACGGGCGGCAGCGCAGCGATCAAGAGCGCACAGCGCATGGGCCTCTCGGCAGCAGCGGGGCGCAACCACCATGCCTCTGCGGCCGCCCGAGGGCCACAGGCCTTTCAAACGCTCACAAGCGCTCGCGATTGTCCGACGGCGTGGGGGCGTGGCGCTGCTTAGCCTGAGGGTGAACGGGAGAGGAGACCCATGCCCAGCGCCCTCGATCAGCTCGCCGTGAGCCCCTCTGGCTTCATCTTCGATCCCGGCTCGGGCGCCACCTTCACGGCCAACCCCACCGCGCGGTTGCTGCTCGAGGGCGTCCGCGACGGGCAGGGCCTCGCCGAGCTCACCGCCACGCTCACCGAGCGCTTCGCCTTGCAGCCCGGCGTCGATCTGCAGCGCGACATCCTCGAGTTCGTCCGCGTCCTTCAAGAGCAGGGGCTGCTCGACCGCGACTTTGAGCTTGGGGCCTGACGTGGCCCGGAGCACCCCCCCCGTCGCCTCTCCCGGGCCGGTGTTTCACGGCACCGTGGCGGTCACGGCGCTCAACGCCACCGACAACCCGGGGCCTGGCGTCGCGGTCGCCCGCGCGCTGCGCGCCGACCCCACCTTCGAGGGTCGTCTGATCGGGCTCGCCTACGACGCCTTCGACCCCGGGCTGTTCGCGCCGGGCCTCTTCGACGCCTGCTACCTGCTGCCCTACGCCACCGAAGACCGGCAGGCGACCCTCGACCGGCTGGCCTATGTGGTCGATCAGCAGGGCGCGCTGGTGTTGATCCCCAACCTCGACCTCGAGCTGCCCGCGCTGCTCGGCCAAGAGCAGGCGCTCGCCGACATCGGCGTGTCAGCGCTGCTCCCCAGCCGGCGCGCCTTCGATCGGCGCGCGAAGGCGGCCCTCGGGGGGCTCCGCGACCACGGCATCCCCACCCCCCGCACCGAGCCTGCGGTCGAGGCTGCCCGTGTCGCCGAGCTCTTCGAAGAGCTGGGCGCCCCCATGGTGGTCAAGGGGGCCTTCTATGGGGCGACCGTGTGTCGCAGCGCCGCCGCGGCGACCGACGCCTTCCACACGCTCGCGGCGCGCTGGGGCTACCCGATCCTGTGCCAGCAGCATGTCGAAGGCGACGAGGTGGTGGTGTGCGCGGTGGGCGACGGCGAGGGGGGCACGGTCGAGGCGGTGGCCATGAAGAAGCTGATGCTGACCGACCTGGGCAAGGGCTGGGCGGGCGTGACCGTGCAGGACACCGGCGCCCTCGACCTGGCGCGTCGGGTGATCGCGACGCTGAAGTGGCGCGGCCCCCTCGAGGTCGAGCTCCGCCGTGAGCGGCCCCACACCTACCACCTGCTCGAGGTCAACCCGCGGCTGCCCGCCTGGTGCGACCTCACCCAGGCCGCGGGCTGCAACCTGCCCTTGGCCGTGGTTCGGATGGCCTCCGGTCTGGCCCCCGACGTCGGCACCCCGCAGCCAGGCAAGGCCTTCGTGCGCATCTCCATCGACCAGATGATCGACATCGGCGACCTCGACGCCATCGCGACCACCGGCGAGATCGTCGCCGCAGACCCCGGGAGCCCGACGTGACCGCTCAAGCCGATCGCCCCCCCTACGAGCGCCCGAGCCTGCTGCGGCACCGCGCCGGCACGCTCAACAAGATGGGCGGCCTGCCCGCCCTGCGCCCCGAGTCGCACATCGACGGCGTGCCGGTCGACGAGCTGGTGGCGGCCTATGGCTCGCCGGTCTTCGTCTACAGCGAGCGCACGCTGGTCGAGAAGGTGCACGAGCTGGGCGACGCGCTGCGGTCGAGGTGGCCTCGGGTCGAGCTCGCGTGGTCGTACAAGACCTGCTACCTCGACGCGGTCTGCCGGGTGTTTCACCGTGAAGGCGCCATGGCCGAGGCCGTGTCGGGGATGGAGGTCGAGAAGGCCCGCAGAAACGGCGTCGAGAGCCGCCGAATCGTCTTCAATGGGCCCCACAAGACGCGCGCCGACCTGCGCGACGCCTTCGAGTCGGGCGTGCGCGTGAACATCGACCACTACGAAGAGCTCGCGCTGGCTGAGGCCGTCGCCGCCGAGCTGGGGCTGCGCCCGGCGGTGGGCCTGCGCCTCAACACCCAGGTGGGCAGCGTCCCGCGCTGGGACCGCTTCGGCTTCAACCTCGAGGGCGGGCAGGCCTGGGACGCCGTGCGCCGGCTGGTCGCGGGCGGGCGGCTGCGGCTGACGGGGCTGCACTGTCACCTCGGCACCTTCATCCTCGACACCGACGCCTACCGTCAGGCGGCGGCTCGCTTGGCGGGCTTCGCCAACCGGCTGCGCGACGATCTCGACATCACCATCGACACCCTCGACCTGGGGGGAGGCTTCGCGAGCCGGGCGCGGCTCAAGTCGCAGGTGCTGGCCGCCGCGCAGATCACGCCGGCGCTGGGGCAGTACGCAGAGGCCATCACCGACGGGCTGGCCGCGCTCACCTGCGCCCCGGCCGACCTCCCGCTGCTGCTGCTCGAGACCGGGCGGGCCCTGGTGGACGAGGCCGGGACGCTGGTGGCGACCGTGATCGCCAACAAGCGGCTGGCCGACGGGCGGCGGGCGGTCGTGCTCGACGCCGGCGTGAACGTGCTGTTCACCAGCTTCTGGTATCGACACGACGTGGTCCCGTGCGCCGAGGTGCCCGGCACGCCCGAGCCCACGGTGCTCTTCGGTCCCCTCTGCATGAACATCGACGTGGTGCGCGATCACATCATGATGCCGCCGCTGCGGCCGGGCAGCCGCGTGTTGATCCGGCCGGTCGGGGCCTACAACGTCACCCAGAGCATGCAGTTCATCCACCTGCGCCCGGCGGTCTGCATGATCAGCCGGGACGGCCGCCACGACGTGATCCGTCGCAAGGAGACCCTCGATGACCTGGTCATCGGTGAGGCGGTTCCTGCTTGGGTCGAGGGGGGGTGACCGGTGATGTCGGAGGAGACCCCCATCCTGGCCCCGACTGCGACGCGGTCGTCTGCCGCTCCCCCTGCGAGGGGCGGGGTGGGCGCGCAGGCCGCCCGGGCCGTGCTGCGGGCGTACAGCCAGGTCTTGCTGTCCGGTTCGGCCGGCGTGGGACTCGCGGTGCTCTGCGCCACCCTCCTCGTGCCCTCGGTGGGCCTCGTCGGATTGCTGGGCGCCGCCGTGAGCACCCTGCTGGCGCACGCCGTCGGCCTGCCGGCAGCGGGCACGCGGCGGGGGGTCTACGCCTACAACGGGCTGCTCGTCAGCCTGGTGCTGGCCGCCTTCTACACCCCCTCGCCGGCGCTCGTGGGCGTGGCCCTGGTGGGCTGCGGGGTGGCCTTGGCGCTGCAGCTCGCGCTGCAGGGGCTGGTGGGTCGGCTGCTCCTGTTGCCCACCTTGTCGCTGCCCTTCGTTGCAGCGTGCTGGCTGGTCCTGCCGGTGCTGTCCCACCTGCCGGGGGTCGAACGCCGCGGCACTCCGGCGGGGGCGCTCGTCGAGCTCCCCCCACTCCCCCCCGCGCTGGAGGGTCTTCTGGGCGCGGTGGGGGCCGTGTTCGCCCTCCCCCATGCGATCGTCGGCCTCGTCGTGCTGGTCGCGCTGGTCGCCTGGAGCCGCGTGGCGGCGCTTCACGCGCTCGCCGGCGCCGCGGTGGCCGCAGCCACGACCGCCGCGCTCATCGACCTGCCTGTGGCCGTCGACCCCGTGGTGCTGGGCTTCAATGTGGTGCTCACGGCCGTCGCCTTGGGCGGCGTGTTCTACGTGCCGGGCGCGGCGTCGCTGGTCACGGCGGTCTCTGGCGCGGCCCTCGCGGCGCTGCTCACCCTGGCCACCGGTCAGGCGCTGGGGGCCACCGGCCTGCCCGTGCTCGCGCTGCCGTTCAACCTCGCCGTGCTGCTGTCGATGCTGGCCTTGGCGCAGCGGCCTGCTGGATCGGCGCCCCACCCCGTTCGCGATCCAAAGGCCACCCCCGAGGCCACGCAGCGCGCGGCGGCCGACCGAGCGCGGCGCTTCGGTCGCTCCCCGGGCCCGTCGCTGCGGCTGCCGTTCTCGGGGGGCTGGGTCTGTACGCAGGGACACGACGGCCCGACGACCCACCAGGGTCTGTGGCGCCACGGGCTCGACTTCGAGCGCCACGGGCCCGATGGGCGCGCCTGGAGCGGGGCGGGCGATCGGGTCACCGACTACCACTGCTATGGCCAGCCCGTGGCATCGATGGCGGCCGGCGTCGTGGTCACGGTGGTCGATGACCTGCCCGACAACCCCCCGGGCCACGTCGACACGGCCCACCGCTGGGGAAACCACGTCGTGGTGCAGCACGGGCCGGGGTGCTTCGCCGTGCTCGCCCACCTGCAACCCCGGTCGGTGCGGGTGAAGCCGGGCGACCGGGTGGGGACCGGCCAGGTGTTGGCGCGGTGTGGCAGCTCGGGTCGCGCCCCGCGCCCCCATCTGCACGTGCAGCTTCAGGCCTCGCCCACCGTGGGCGCGCCCACCACCCCCATCGCCGTCGTCGCGTTGTGCGCAGGCTCGGGAGCAGGTCGCGCCGTTCGGTGGTCTGGGGTGCCGGTACAGGGAGAGATCGCGGCGAACCTCGAGCCGGCCGCCGCGGTGGCACGCGCCCTGGCGTGGCCGCCCGGCGCGGCCCTGCGCCTCGAGGTGCGGGAGGGGGACGCGGTCGAGGTGCAGGTGGTGCGCTCCGAGCTCGACCCGCTCGGCGCCCGAAGCCTCTTCGACGCCGAGAGCGGCGCCCGGCTGTCCTTCGACCGCCGCGACGGGGTCGCGCTCACCTTGGATGTCGAGGGTCCCCTCCGTGGTGGCCTGTTCGCCCTGGGGCTGGCGCTGCCCCGCGTCCCGATGGTCGGCGGCCCCCTGCGGTGGTCGGACGCCCTCGACCCAGGGCGCCTGCGCCGCGACCCCCTCGCGCCGCTGTGGGAGCTCGCGCGGGTAGTGGGCCCACCGGCGTCGATCCCGCTGACCATCGAGGGCCAGCCCGAGGCGGACGGGCTGCGCATCCTCACCCAGGGCGCGGGGCTCCGGGCCGACGCGCTGGTGTCGCTCGTCGACGGCTCGGTGGTGGCCACGGTCGAGGTCGGCGCGCGGCGCCTGGAGCTGCGATGCGCGCCTTGCTGATGGTGCTGGCGCTCGCCGGCTCGGCGCTCGCCGGCTCGGCGCTCGCCGGCTCGGGCACGCCCCCGTCGGTGGCCGCGGCCGAGGCCGAGGTGGCCCGGTTCCCCGACGACTATGGCGCATGGTCCCGCTTGGCCTTCGCGTCCGAGCAGGCGGGTGATCCCGAGCGCGCTGCCGAGGCCTGGGCGCGCGCCGCTGAGCTCGCGCCGCAGAGCGTCGAGGCCGCGCTCGGCCGCGCCCGAACCACGCTGGCATCCAACGCCGACGCAGGCTCTCTGCGCGCAGGCGCCACGCGACCGGCAGCTCGGGGGCCCGGGTGATGGCCCGCGCCGGGGCGACGCGCGCGGACGCCTCGGCGTTGGATGCCAGCGTGGTTCGGGCGCGGCCGAGGCCGAGGTGGCCCGGTTCCCCGACGACTATGGCGCATGGTCCCGCTTGGCCTTCGCGTCCGACCACCGCAGGGGGCCGCCGACCATCGGGACGCGGGGCAGCGCCAGCCCCAGGGCGAACAGGCCACCACGGAGG
>JBDQIL010000294.1:0-5783 GCA_040264415.1 Myxococcota bacterium | reverse complement strand
GGGTCACGCTGGCGGCGACTCGACTCACCCCTCCTCCCTCTGGCGGCCGACGATCTCGGTGATCCGTAGCGCGACCCGCTCGCCCACCATGACCAGCTCTCCACGCGCGAGCACCTTGCCGCCCACGACCAGGTCGAGGGGACGCTCCATGGGCTGATCTAGCTCCACCACGTCGTCTTGGTTGAGCCCAGCGAGCTCCTTCAGCACCATTCGACGGCGCCCGAGCTCGATCACTACATCCACCGGGATGTCTCCGAGGAAAGTGACCTCTGCGTCGCCTTCCTGGTTGGTCCTCGCCATGCCGATCCTCCAAACTGACCGCCCCTCTCAGGAGGGGATCACCGGTCTTCATGTGTAGCACGCCCGAGCGAGCAGCGGGGGCGGACTACCGGACGCGCCGGAGCACGCGGACCGAACGCTGGCCATTGGCGTGGCCGGGCTCGACCGACAGCAGCGGTCGCCCGTTCACCCGAACCAGCGCGTCGTGGACGGGGCCCAGCGGGACCAGGTCTCCCACCTCGAGGCCACGCAGGTCTCGCACCCGCATGGGCAAGCGGGCGACCTCGGCGACCACCTCGACCTCGACGGGCATGACCCGCCCCAGATCGTAGCGACGGTTGCGGTTCGGGGCCTCTTGGCTCGCGGCGCGGGGCTGGCCGAGGGCCCGCAAGACCTGGCTGGGGACAGCGACCGTCAGCATCCCGTACGGGGCGTCTTCGGGGCCGAACTCCATCGTGGCCGCGTAGACCTCTTCGTCGCCCCCCTGCTGCTCCACGACGCGAACGTTGCCCGGAGGACCGTCCAACGTGACGCCCGGGACGGGCAGGAGCGGCCAGGACTCGCCGAGGTCGGCGCACAGGTCGACGAAGATCCGCTGGGCGATTCGGGACTCGACCGGGCTCAAGGGGCGGAGCTCCACCTCTTCAGCGGTCGAGGCCTCGTCGTCGTCGCCCAACATGGCGCCGATGATCTTGGTGAGCAGCCCGCGCTGCAGCGCCGCCAGCCCGGGGATCCGGGGCGTGTCGAAGCGCACGAGGCCGAAGACGCCGCTCGCCCGAAAGCGTGCGTCGTCCTTCACCTCTTCGAGGGTCTGAACGGCCACGCTGGCCAGCCGGACCTCGATGTTGGCCGAGCTGCGGTTGACCAGCCTCGCCCGCACGCGCTGCGCGAGCGCACGGAAAAATTCCTCAACCGCCGGCATCGCTGCTTCGGTGTGCCGGTTGGTGCTGGAGAGCAGGACCGAAGTCGAATCGGAGGCCATGGTGTTCGCCTGGGAGGCCAGGACTCTAACCCGAGGGATCCCCGATCTTCGAGGTCTACTGCACGACGAACGATGTGAAGTACACGCGGTCGACCTTCGCCGGAGTCAGCACCACGTTGATCCGCCGGTGGATCTCGTCGCGCAAGCGGATGCGCCCCTCTGTGCCCTCGAGCTCGAGGAAGCTGTAGTCGCTCGCCAGCATGAGGATGGCGTCGCGCAGCTGCGCCTCCCGGTCCTCGACTTGGCTGGCGGTGTCGCCGGATCCCTCGACAGAGAGCTCCATCTGGAGCAGACGGCCGCCCGCGCTGTCACGCAGGTTCACGGTGAAGCTGCCCAACGACACGACCTCGGAGCTCGGCATGAGATCGGGGATCGATGCCTCGCCGGCGCCCTCTCCGTCCGCGCCGGCTGCGCCGGGCTCGCCGGCTGCCGCCGCGTTCTCTCCGCCGCCGACCAGCACGTAGGTCGCGCCCACGCTCACCGCTGCCGTGACCAGGACCAGGCCCAGAACGCCCAGGATCAGCGCGACAGGGCTGCGCTTCTTGATCTCGTCACCGCCCGCGGGGGCTGCTGCTTCATCCGCCATCGATTCCTCCGGTCAGCTGTTCGACCTTGTAGATCGCATCATACGCGAGCGGGCTCTTGGACTGGATGACCAGCTCCACTCGTCGGTCCCAGGTGGTGTCGCCTCCGTCGGGCGAAGCCGGCCGGTACGAGCCATAGCCGTTGGCCTCGAGCTGCCGCCCGTCGATGCCGCCCGACTCCTGCATGGCCGAGACCACGCTCACAGCTCGGAGCGACGACAGGCGCCAGTTGGTGTGGGCGTCGCCCGTGGCGTCGGTGTGGCCCTCGACGCGAATTTGTACCGGATGCCGGGCGAGGGTCTCGCCCAGGCCGGACAGCAGCGCGTAGGCTGCGGGGTGGAGCTCCTCGCTACCTGGCGCAAACAACACCCGGTCGGAGAGCTGCACCCGCACTTCGGTCTGGGTGCGGGTCATGCGCACCATGTCGTCGCTCACGTGGCGAGACAGGCTCTCGCGCAGCTGCGACATGACCGGCTGAAGCTCGTCGAGGGGCTGAAGCTCCGAGGGCTGATTCATCTCTTGGGGGGTGACCCCGAGGAGCGTCTGGTGCCGTCCACCCGCGCCCAAGGCCAGCCGGATGCTCTCGAGGACGGCTTCGACCCGCCCCACCTCGTCGAAGTTCGCCATGGCCATCAGCATGACGAAGAAGGTGAGGAGCAGCGTCACCATGTCGGAGTAGGTGACCATCCAGAAGGGCGCGGTGGGCCCGCTGGATTCCTCTTTTGCCTTTTCGCGTCGGCGGCCCATGTCAGCTGGCCTCGCTCAGGCGCTCGCCGGGCGGCAGCTGTGCGTTCAGACGGTCCACCAGGAAGCGCGGGCTCTCACCGGCGAGGATGCTGAGCAAGCCCTGCACCACGAGCATCTTCTCTGCGAGTTCTTCGGAGGACCGGATCTTGAGCTTGTTGGCGAGCGGCAGGGCGATGACGTTCGCGAGGACCGCGCCGTAGAAGGTCGTGAGCAGTGCGACCGCCATGGCGGGGCCGATGGCGCTGGGGTCGTCGAGGTTCTGGAGCATCTGCACCAGCCCGATGAGCGTGCCGATCATGCCCATCGCTGGCGCGAAGGTGCCGAACTGTTCGAAGAAGTCTGCGCCTGACTTGTGCCGCTCCGAGATCTTGTCCACTTCGTTGTAGAGCACCTCTTCGATGGCGGAGGGGTCGTGCCCGTCCACCACCATCTGGATGCCCTTCTTCAGAAACTCGTCCTCCTGCTCGCTGGCCATGTCTTCGAGCACCAAGACGCCCTCGCGGCGGGCGCGTGACGACATCTCGCGCATGAGCTGCAGCACCTGATCGGGGCTGCGCGGCTCGGTCTTGATGCACTTCTTGAAGACCTTCACGGCGTTCTTCATGTGGGCGAACGGGAACCCGACCGCGAGGATCGCGAAGGTCCCGAAGATCACTAGAAGGACCGACGGCATGTCGAAGAAGGTCTCAAGCGGACTGCCAAGCAGGATGGCGGCGATCATCAGCGCGAACGCTGCGACGAGTCCGATGATGGTTGCAAGGTCCATGGTGCTCACCTCGTCCCTGTCATCGGCCGGATCATCCGCACCCTTGAGCGCGACAGCGGAGATCCCATGCGACTGGAGGTGGGGAGGCCTTCAGCCGGTGGCGAGATCCGCCCCGGGACGCCACGTGCGCCCCGGAGCGGATGCTCCCCGCGGAGTCTATACGAGGTTGACGAGCTCCTGAAGGGTCTCGTTCGCGGTGTTCACGACCCGGGCGTTGGCCTGGTAGCTCCGCTGGCTCGTGATCATGTGGACGAACTGCTCTTCGAGGTCGACGTTGGATTCCTCGAGGGCGTTGCCCGCGATGGTCCCGCGGCCGCCGGTGTCGGGGGCGCCGACCGCCGGGGAGTTCGAGTCCACCGTCTCGCGGTAGAGGTTGCCCCCGACACGGTCGAGGCCCTGGTTGCTCTGGAAGCGAGCCAGGGCGACCTGACCCATGGTCAGCTCTTCGCCGTTCGAGTAGCTGCCCGTGATGATGCCGTCGGTGTTGACGTCGAGCGAGAGAAGCACGCCCGTGCCGTAGCCATCTTGCGTGATGCTGGTCACCGCGGAGTCGCCGTTGTTCATGCGAACCTGGCCGTCGGTCGCGGTGCCGGCCGTGTCGATGCCGAAGTCGTAGGTGTAGGCGGGGTTCGCGGACGCGCCTTCGAAGTTCCAGCCCGTCACGTCGGTCTGGGTGAAGGTGGTCAGGTTGCCGCTCGTGTCGAAGGTCAGCGACCCACCGGAGATCTGGTAGGCGGAGCCGTCGGTGCCGGTGCCGCCGAGCGCGGTGATCTCGGTCTCTCCTGCGTCGGTGAGCGCGTACCAGTCCCAGTCGTTCGTGCCGGTCCGCTCGAAGACCAGCGTGACCTCGTGGGCGACGCCCAGGGTGTCGTAGACCGTCACTGACGTGGCGAAGTCGGCCTGGTCGGAGGCGTCTTCGACGGTGTCGCCGGTGCCCGTGGTGAGGGTCAGGGCCGAGACCGGGGTGGTCGCGAAGTCCGCGTCGGCCGACAGGTTCGCCGCCATGACCAGGGCCTCGGTCTCGGCCGGAGCCAGAGCGTTGAGGTCGATCTGCAGATCACCCAGGGTGGCGCCCAGGGTGCCGTTGGTGGCGTTGTAGCCCTGCAGGTTGAGCTCTTCGGCGCTGATGACGAAGCCATCGTCGTCGAGGTAGAACTCGCCGGCACGGGTGTAGTAGTCGGACACCCCGTCGGCCACGACGAAGAATCCGTCGCCGCCGATGGCCATGTCCAATGCGTTCTCACTCGACGTGATCGAGCCCTGACCGAACACGGTCGAGATTCGGGTCATGCCGGTTCCGGTGCCGAGCTGCGAGATGCCGGCGCTGCCGTAGACGTTCTGGGGCAGCTGGTCGGCGAACTCGGTGCGGTTCGCCTTGTACCCAGTGGTGCCGATGTTGGCGATGTTGTCGCCGATGACGGAGAGGCTGGAGCTGGATGCACCCAAGCCGCTGGTCGCGACGTTCATGGTGGTGAACAGGGACACGGTTCCTCCTTGAGGATGTTTGAGGCCTGCAATTGACCGACCAGCCGGTGGTGTGGCGGGTCGACGGGGTTCTTCTGCGGAAGGTGAGCGTGACGAGTCGCGTCGCGCTCTGCAGGCCTCCGCGGGGTGTCCCTTGGTCCGGCCTGCGTGCCTGCCAGGGCGTCACCTGGCTGGCGGCTCGATGTCCGACTTCAGCGGACGACGAGCGTAGAATCGATGTTGGTGAAGATGGAGCCAACCGCTTCAGCTCGCGGCATGGCAGTGATGACGGTACGCCGGGGAACGCCGACGATGAAAGCGTTTTCTCCGGAGAGCACGAGGCTCTCTCTCGCCCCCTTGTCGGCCAGTCGGTCGACTGCGCCCTCGAGGTCGGCGACATCAGACTCGGTGAGGTCCATGTCGCGGCTGCGAAGGCGCGCCTGGGCGTGGCGAGAGAACCGGAGCGACGAGCCCTCTGTGGGATCCGCGAGCGGCGCACCGGTCGCGTCGCCCACCTGGTCGAGCAGCGCGTCAAACGCGGTCTGTGGCGGGGCGGCCTCGCTGCCTCGACCGGTCGTGGCCGGCCGCTGGGCCTGCCACGTGGCCAGCCCGATGGCGTCGATGCTCATGACTGGCCCCCGTCCTCATCGGCGTCGTCGCCCACGCCGGGGGTGCTGACGCGGATGATGTCACCCAGCGAGATGTCGACGCCGTTGATGGATGGCACCGGGGTGCCGCTCTCGAAGCCCATCCCGTCGATCTCGCCTTCGATGATCTCTTGCACGGTGACGGAGTCGCCGTCGGAGTCGGAAGCCGAGACGCTGAAGGTGTACTCACCGGCCTCGGCGTTGCCGCCGCGCAGCGAGTTCCCGCTCCACGTGTAGGAGCCCTCGCCCTCTGCCAGCGCGCCGATCTCGGAGGTGAACACCACGCTGCCGTTCTCGTCGGTGATCGTGAGCGT
>JBDQIL010000293.1:0-5785 GCA_040264415.1 Myxococcota bacterium | reverse complement strand
GTCGGGTGGGGCGCCGGGGCTGAGGTGGGCCTGGTGGAGCTGGGCGAGCGCGCTGGCCACCGAGAGGCCCACGCGGCCGCTCCGCGCGTCGGCCCCACCCTTGAAGTGCCGGTCGAGGTCCCGCTTCAGGCGGGCCGGATCGAAGGTCCCGCCCGGACGCACGAGGCGCAACACGGCGTCGGGCTGACCCCGGCGAAACCGGGTGGTGCCGCGCTCGAGGCTGAGCCGAAGCTCGACCGGCTGGTCGCTGGGGCCGGCGCCACGGAGCAGGTCCTCCACCATCAGCCGAAGCTGGTCTGCGGGCACCCGCACGCGGGCTTGGTGGGGATGGGGCGGGAACACGGCGCCGCCCCCCGACGCGTCCGCGATCGACGACAGGATGGGGACGAAGTCCACCATCTCGCGGTGTGCCTCGGCCCGGTCTCGCACCAAGGCGTCGAGCAACGCGACCACCCGCTGCAAGCGCCCGATGGACTCGCGCTGGCCGTCGAGGACGTCGATCAGCATCGGGTCGTTCGCTGCTTCACTCAGCTCTTCGTCCAGCGCGACCTGCCCGAAGGCCAGAACCGAGACGATGTTGTTCAGTTCATGAACGGCTTCGCCGGTCAAAACGCGCTCTTCGATAAGCGAACGCCGATCCGCGGGCAGCCCGAGCGGGCCGCCCACATCTGATGGTGGGGAGGGTTCCATGATTCGCCAAGGGGAGGTGCCGCACTCAGATGGTCAAAGAATATCTCATTCTGTCTCGGAGATCCGGGTTCGGTCTCGGAACATGGGGCGGTGCGATACCCTTTTGGCATGGAAGCGTGGAATTCGCCGTCCTTGACGGGTCGCCGCTGGTCGCTCAGGGCCGCTGGCGAGCACCGGGTGGATGGCTACGATCTCCCACCGGTCGCGGCGCGTTGTCTGTCGCGTCGGCTGCGGCGTCCCGACCCACGGGCATGGCTCCGCCCCAGCCTGTCGCACCTGCACGACCCCATGGCAATGGCCGGGATGGGTGTGGCGCTCGCGCGGCTGCGGCGGGCGGTGCGTGACGGAGAGCGCATCCGGATCGTCACCGACTACGACGTCGATGGCACCACCTCGTCGCTCATCCTGCAGAGCGCGCTGCGCATCCTCGGGGTCACCGACGCGCTGAGCTACCACATCCCCGACCGCTTCGACGAGGGCTACGGCTTCTCGGTCCGCGCCGCCGACCGGGCCGCCGACGACGGGGTGGGGCTGCTGGTCACCGCCGACATCGGCGTGCGCGACCACGCCGCGGTCACCCGCGCGCAAGAGCGCGGCGTCGACGTCATCGTCTGCGACCACCACCTGCCAGACGGCGGGGTGGTCCCCGCCGACGCCCACGCGGTCCTGTGCCCGCCCCAAGACGGCTGTGACTACCCGAACGTCTCCCTGGCCGCCTGCGGGGTGTCGCTGAAGGTGGCGCAGGCCCTGCTGCGGGAGCACCCGCGCTACGATCGCTTCGTGCGCAGCCTGCTCAAGGTCGCCGCCATCGGGACCGTGGCCGACGTGGTCGATCTTGGCACGCCAGAGAACCGGGCCATCGTGGCGCTGGGCCTCGAGGCGCTGCGCCACGATCGGCACAGCCCCGGCCTCACGGCGCTCCTCGAGGTGTCCGGGGTCGACCCGAGCCAGGTGCAGGCCTCCGACCTCGGCTTTCGGCTGGGACCACGCATCAACGCGGCCGGGCGGCTCGACTCTGCGATGTCGGTGATCGAGCTGTTCTTCGAGCGCGACCCGGACACCGCGCGGGCGCGCGCCCGCGTGCTCGTGCGAGAGGTGCGCGCGGGCCTCCCGGCCGAGCCCGAGCCCTTCGTGTTGGCCTGGGGGGCCGAGGGCGACGGCTGGCACCGCGGGGTCGTGGGCATCGTGGCCGCGCGGGTGCGCGACGCGGCGCATCGGCCGACGGCCATCGTGTCGGTCCAGGGCGACCGCGCCGTGGGCAGCGTGCGGTCGCTCCCGGGCGTCCACGCGGTCGAGGCGCTCGACCGCGCCCGCGACCTCCTCATTCGCTACGGCGGACACCCGGTGGCGGCGGGATTCACGGTGCCCACCGAGCACCTGCCCGCGCTGCAGGAGCGGCTGAGCGCCCATGCCCGCGAGGCCGCCGCCGGCGCCCTCCCCCTGCCGACCCTGCAGGTCGAGGAGCTGTGCCCCGCCGACCAGGCCAACGGGCAGCTGGCGGCGGCCCTCGAGCGTCTCGGGCCCTACGGCAAGGGCAACGCCGAGCCGCTGCTCGTGCTGCCGGGGGTGCGCCCCACCGACCTGCGACCGCTGGGCAAGGGCGGGAAGCACCTGCGCTTCTCCATCGGCGAGCTCGACGCCGTGTGGTGGAGCGGCGACCACCACGCCCGCGACCTGCAGGGCACCGTGAGCCTGGCCGGGCGGCTGGGCTTCAACACCTGGCGGGGCCGCAAGACCGTCCGCTTCACGGTCGAAGACGCCCGCGCCGAACCCGAGTAGGCGCGCGCCCGCCCAGACGGGCCGCTTGTCAGTCTGCGCCGCCGGCGCGCTCTTGGGCGAGGCCGCGGAGGCTCTCCACCAGATCGGCCTGCTGGGCGCCAGCGACGGGCTCGAGCGTGAAGACGTCAGGCACCACGCCCAGCACGTCCCAGGTGTGGAACTCGAGCTCGAGGGTCCAGCCCAGCGTGGGCAGCGCCGCGACCAGCTCTTCGGGGAGCGGCCCCACCTCGGTCTTCATCGCGTCGGGGTAGCGCACGGTCAGCACCGGAGGCCCGAGGTCGGTGGGCGCGCGGCCCGCAGCGGGGGCCACGTCGAGCTCGCGCACCAGCAGGATGGCCGGGTCGAGGACCGCCCGAATGCGGAAGTCGGGGACCGACTCCTTTCCCAAGATGACCTGGACGCCGCCTTCGACGGCGCGGGCGTCGAGCACCGAGGCCTCGTCGGCCGGGAGGCGGCCCGTGAGGATGTCGAGCAGGTCGGCCACGCCCACCACGCCGCCCGTCACCTCGGACAGAACCGCGAGCGCGTCATCCCCCCTGTAGAAGGTGGCGTTTCGCTGCACCCAGGCGTTCAGGGCGACGCCGTCGGTGGCCATGAGCAGCAGGGGCGTGCCCAGCGGGGTCTGGATGTCGAGTCGAAGCCGGTTGGGGCGGTCGAGCACCATCCCGGCCTGGGTGGCGCCATCGACATCGGGCCCGGAGAGCCGCAGCTTGAACCGCCCGCGCAAGGTGCGGGGCGGCGCGGCGTCGCGGAAGGCCTGGACGGCCGCCTCGGGAGCGGCTTGCGCGGTCTGCACCCGCTTCTTGCCGCCACAGCCGGACAGCCCAGGCGCGATGAGCGCCACGGCGACGGCGAGGACGGGTAGCAGGCGGGGCATGAAGGCTCCAGACGCGGGGTGGCGGCGCGCGGTAGCTAACCCGCTGGGGTGACCGGAGACTCCGTCGGGCACCGGCGCAGGCGGTCGCGCGCGGCGACCGTATCGACCCCCACGCCGGCCAGGGCCTCGATCGTGGCGGCGACGGCGGCGGAGCGGCCCGCAGCGCAGGCGCGCTCACAGAGCGCCGTCGCGGCCGCCGAAGCGGGGCCGGACAGCCCCTGCCACGCCACCATGCGGGCCAGGTCGCGCGCCGGCAGGGAGGCCCCGCGCTCCATCGCCGAGGCCCAGCGCTCCCCGGCACCCGCGCCGTCGCCCGCCTGCAGGCGCGCTTGGGCCTGGGCCAGCGCGATGGCGGCCGCGCCGGGGTCGAAGGCCGCGGCCTCGTCGAAGGCCGCCTCGGCCGGGCCGAGCTCGCCCCGCTCGAGGGCCAGTCGCCCCGCGAGGTAGGCGGCCCGCGCCTGCGCGGGGGCTCCGACCGGCGCCACCGTGCGCGCGGGCGCGGTGGCGGGCGGCCGCACCCGCGGGCCGCACCCGACCGCCATGGCGAGCACCCCGCCGCGCACCCACCCCCTCATGAGTTGGGGAGCTCCCGCTCCCACAGGCGGCGCGCCCCCCATCTCAGCGGCGCCACGGTGGCCAGCACGCACACCGCGGCCACCGCCACCAGCGGGCCGGCGACGGCCGCCCACTCCCACGGCAGCAGCGCCCGCTCGTCCACCGTCGCCCGGAGCATGATGACCACCGGCGCGACCTCGAGGGCCACGATCACACCGGTCAGCACCACCGACACCACCATGAACATCACGCCGGCCGGCCCTGAGGCCACCCGGGCAGCGTTGTCTGCCTTGAAGTCGGCGTAGACCGCCCCCATCCCCACAGCGATGCCCGAGATGGCGAAGGCCAGCCCCACGGCGGTCGCCATGCTCACCGCCACCAAGAAGGGGCTCGCCCCCAAGATCAGGGTGGAGGCCACCGCCAGCACCTCGCCCACCAGCACCATGGGCAGGATGCTCGGCCAGACCTTCGCCCACAAGAACTGCCGGGCCGTGATCGGCGCCGTGCGCACGAACCAGAAGGCCCGCCGCTCGGTCGATACGGCGGTGAACTGGAAGCGGGCCGCGACCGCCGCCATGATGAAGCCCACCAGCGCGTGGGCGCCGAAGGCGAAGAAGTTCCGCCAGAACGGGGCCCAGGGCCCGCGGCTGAACATGTCCATCGGCAGCGCCCAGACGCTGGCGATGGTGATGACCACGATGGAGCCCACCAAGAACACCTGCGACCACTGACTGGGGTCGCGGATGAAGACCTTGATGTCTTTGATGACGATGGCGCGGGCCACCGGCGGCAGGGGCGAGGTGAACACCGACAGCGCGGCGTCGAGCCAGCCGGCCTTGGCGAGCCGGGCGGCGCGGGCTTCTTGCGCCCGGGCGCGCCCCTCGTCGTAGATGGCGTCGGTGATCCAGCGGGCCACGCCGGTGGCGGCCACGCCCCCCGCGACCATCAGCCCCAGCTCGAGCCAGGCGAACGGGCGGTCCATCAGGGCGGTCAGCATGACCTCGCTGGCCCACCGGGGCGGGGTGAACAGCGGCACTGGCGCCTGCAGGTCGGCGACGTAGGCCGCGACGCTCTCGAAGCTCTCGGCGTCAGCGAGGCGCTCGGGGCGGATGACCCGGAGCGTGATGAAGGCCGCCACCAGCATCAAGATGCCCATGAGCGCCATGGCCTCGCGCACCCGGCGGGCGGGAAAGACCCGCACCAGCAGGCTGGCCACGGTCAGCCCCAGCGCGGCCGGCATCAGCACGAAGCCCGGTAGCACCGCCAAGACGGCCCCCGCGTAGGCCCACCCCGCTCCGTAGGCGTAGCCATAGGCCGCGAAGATGGGCAGCCCGAAGAAGGCGAGCATCCACGACGACTGCAAGATGGTGTCGATGAGCCGGGAGTAGTGAAAGCTCGACCGCGCGATGGGCAGGCTCAGCACCAGCTCGAGATCATCGGACAGGTAGAAGGTGGACAGTGCGGTGACGACGTTCGAGAAGCACAGCAGGGCGAACAGCCCCAGCAGCAGGATCTCAAGCAGCCGGCGGCTCAGGATCGGCCCGAAGACCTCGACCTGGTGGAAGGCGCCGAACAGCCACCCGAAGAGCGCGAAGATGCCCACCCAGAAGACCGCGCCGAGCAGCGCGAAGAGCGCGATGGTCAGCCGCTGGCCCCGGCTGGCCCGCGCCCACTGGTTGAACTGGCCGAGCAGTCGGGGGCGCAGCAGGCGGAGGATGGCCGGCACGGGGGCCTACAGCTCGCCGGCTTCGGGGTCGTTCTTGGGGTCGGGGACCGGCCGCCAGGGGCTGGCGAGGTCTTGCTCCCCCTTCTCGACGGTCTTTCGGATGTAGGACCGCAGGAGCTTGTTTCGCTGGGCGCCGCCCATGAGGGCCCGGATGTCTT
>JBDQIL010000292.1:0-5794 GCA_040264415.1 Myxococcota bacterium | reverse complement strand
CGACGCTCTTCTTGCAGGGCGATCGCGACCGCATGGGACCGCTCGATCGCTTCGCCGTGGTCCGGTCGCAGATGACGGCGCCGACAGCGCTGTACGTCGTCGAAGGGGGCAACCACTCCCTCGAGGTCGGGGTTCGCTCGCGTCGCGCCCGTGGAATCGACATGGACACCGTCAACGCAGGCATCCTCGATGCCGTGCAGCGCTTCCTCACCGAACACCTGCCCCCCACACCGGGCCGGGGGGCCTCGCGGCTGCCACCGGGCGCCTGCGGGACGAGGTGGCTTGGTTTTCCGAGAGCCACCACGTCGTGCCCGTCCAAGGGCTCGCGCGGCCCGTGCGCATCCTCCACCTCACCGACGTCCACCTGCGGGACGAGGGCCCCTGGCTCGACCGCCTGGAGGTCGCCCTGAGCGCCCTCGACACCCCCGACCTCGTCGCGATCACCGGAGACGTGGTCACGCGTGGCTGGACTGAGCCGGCGGTCGCCCGCTTCCTCGACGCGCTCCCGCGCGCCCCGCTCGGCCGCTTCAGCATCATGGGCAACTGGGAGTACTGGTCGGGCGCCGAGCCCGGCCCCTGGGCAGACCTCCTGGAAGCCCATGGGGTGCAGCTGCTGCGCAACGAGGGCCGCGCGCTGGGGCCCATCGACCTGTACGGTACCGACGACGCGCTCGCCGGTGAGCCCCGGCCTCGCCCGTCGGGCTCCGCGGGCGCGCCACGGGTGGTGCTCACCCACAGCCCCGCGCTCTTCGACCGCATCGCGCACCGCGACACCGCGCTCGTGCTCGCCGGCCACTCCCACGCCGGCCAGGTGCGGCTCCCCCTGCTGGGGGCTGCGTGGGTGCCCATGGGCACCGGTCGCTATGTCGGCGGCTGGTACCAGGCAGAGGGCACGTGGTTGTTCGTGGGCCGCGGCATCGGGTGGTCGATCGCGCCGCTCCGCCTCTGGTGCCCGCCGGAGATGGCATGGATCGAGCTCGTCCCGGCCTGACCGAGTCCGTCAGTCAGGCCCGGGCAGCGGATGTGCCAAGGGCACGATCCAGGGCGCCGGCGACCACGCCCACGGCTCGCGAGAGAGGTCGATGTCTGGGTCGATGAGGGCCTGGGGGAGCCTCCCGTTCAGGCTCACCCGGCTCTCGACCCTCACCCGCACCGACCGCCCGTCCGCCTCGGCCCGCTCCCGCAGGTGCCACGCCAGCTGGCGAAGCAGCTCGGGCTGCCCGCGGGCTTTGCGATCTTGGCGCTCGCTCAGGAGCTCGTGCAGGTACACCGTCTCTGTGCTCCCCTCCACCAGGTCGTCGACGTGGAGGCGCACGCGGCCGCGTTTCGTCCGGAGCTTCATGTGCCAGGCAAACCAGTGGCCCTCCTCGGTCCAGCTGGGCCGGCCGGGGTAGGCGAGGTGGCGCAGCGGAGCCGCGATCTGAACCGCAAAGAACAGCGCCAGGACCCCGTTCGCGACGCGGGGTGCCGGCCGATGGGAGCGGCCAGGCAGCGCGGGCCGCACGCGGAGCAAGCGGCGCGGCCAGTCGGGCGACAAGAACAGGAGGTCGGCGGCCAGCATCATCCACGGGAAGATCCCGATGTCGAAGACCACCGCGTTGGTGAGGTGGAAGCTCGCCAGCACCACGACGGCCGCCACGCGGGTGCGGCGCCAGAGCAGCAGCGGCGCGGCGGCGAGATCGAGGGCGAGGCCGGCGTAGCTCATGGCCCACGCGGTGGGGTCCCAGGCGAGCAGCGGGCCGAGCACCGGCAGGTCGCGTCGCTCTTCCAGCCAGATGAGCAGCGGCTGGGCCTGCAGCCAGTCCGGATTGCACTTGGCCAACGCCGCGAAGAAGTAGACCAGCGCGACCATGGCCCGCAGGCTGACGAGCCCCGCGGCCGGCACCCGCTCGCGGGCCCAGCCCGGGCGGCGGAGCGCATCCACCGACCACATGCGATGGGCCGGGCCGGCGGCCAACAGGCCCGCCACCAAGCACACCAGATACAGATGGTTGAGGTAGGTCGCCGGATCGAGCAGGAAGAAGTAGGCGAAGCCCACCGCGAACAGGGCGCTGGTGATGCGGAAGGCGGCGCCCGCGGCGACACAGAGCGCGAGCAGACCGAGCGCCACCCAGGCCGCAGTCAGCGCCGGCTCCGGGAGAGGCTGCACCCAGCCGAAGCCTGGGTACTGGAAGTGGAAGGCGGGCTCCACCCAGCAGCGGCGCAGCCGGTCGTATCCGAGGTAGCGCGCCACCTCCCAGGCCATCAGCAGCCCGAAGGTCACGCGAAAGGCGGCCAGGCTCGCGCCGTCGATCGGGCGGTCGAGGGCCCGCCGCGCCCGGCTCAGAATCGCCATCGGTAGTAGATGTCGGCGGAGGTCTGGGCGGCGTCACCCGTGACGAGCTCGGCGCTCAGCCGCCGGCTCAACAGCCACTCGAGGGTGACCTCGATGGAGTTCTCGTCATCGTCTTCCGTGCTGCGCAGCTCCACGGTGCCGAAGATGTCGCGTCCCACCGGAAAGCCCATCTTGAAGCTGTCGGCGTCGATCTCGATCTGACCGAGGAAGCTCGACGACACGGTCTTCGACAGGTTGCTGGCCACCGACCCCACCGCCGCGGACAGCAGGCTGCTGCCCATGTCGCCGTCGGTGCTCGACATCTCCGAGGTGGGCTTGCCAAGCAGCAGGATCGCCATCACGTCGGTCTTGTCGGGGTACTGCTCCGATGAGAAGTCGAGCTGCAGATCGGAGACCGATCCGCCCACGTCCACCGTGATGTCGCCGTACTGGCCGGTGCGGTGGGTGGCGCTCACGTCGAGGATGGGGTCGGTCACGTCACTCACGAAGCTCACCGAGCCACCACCGACGTCGAAGCTGCGGCCCATGATGTCGAGCGCGCCGCGATCCATCTCGAGGGTGCCGTTGACCAAGACGTCGCTGCCCTTCGATTGAACCCCGAGTGACGGCGATGACAGCTCGACGTCGACCTCGACCGACGAGAGCTCGGCGAACTGCTGCCCATAGTCGGAGAGGGTCGGGATCGACGCGAGGAGCTGCAAGCCGCGGTGCAGATCGACCTTGAGGTCAACCTCCAGGTTCTCCATCAGCGGGTTTGGCTTCGCCTTCCCGCTCTTGGCGACCGCGCGCTTGCGGTGAATCGTGAGCACCGGGTCGAGCTCGAGCGAGCTGCCCTCCCGAAAGACGCTGTCGGGCAGCGACACCCGCCCTTGGACCAGCTCGGTCTCGCCGGTCACCCGCAGGCTCGGCCAGTCGCCCTCCACGTCCATCCGGGCGTTGGCGCGCAGCTGATAGTCATCGGTGGAGATGAGCCAGAGGTCGGTGGCAGAGACGTGCGCCTGCACGGCGGTGGGCGTGAAGCGATCCATCAACAGGCTGCCGGCGAGGCTCACCCGCGAGCTCGGGTTGGCCCCTTGCAGCAGCGCCCCGTAGATCGGGACCGTGTCGGCACGCAGCTTGTTGAGGCGCATCCGGTCGGCCTCGACCGAGAGGTCCAGCCCGATGTCACGGTACTCGAGGCCCAGGTCTGTCGCGATCACCCGCCCGCCGTCCATCCGCGCCCGCACCGTGAAGTCCGGGTCGAGCACGGTCCCGGCCACCGCGGCTTCGAGTTCGAGCAGCCCGCTGGCCTCGGGCACCCCGGCCACCACCCCCGGCAGCACCTCGAGCGGCAGCCCGTCGCCGGACAGCTTGAGCGAGAAGCCCGGCCGGTCGAGCACCTGATCCGCGCCCCGGTCGAGATCGAGGGACAGCGGCAGGTGCCCGGTGAGGTCGAGGCTCCCCGCGGAGGCGTCGCGCCCGAAGCCGACGTGACCCTCGACGTGGTAGCCCAAGGCGCCCCCGTCCGGCGGCGGACCAGGGAACAAGAGCACCTGCGCCTGCGACAGCGGCACGCCGCCCAGGTGACCGTCCACCAGCAGCAGCGCGCCGCTCAGGGTGGGCTCGGAGGGCGTGCCCGACAGGTTGAGGCCGCCACCCAGCAACCCGCGCACGCCCGTGGGCACCTCGGCGAAGAGCCCGAGCGTCGACAGCGGGAGGCCGACCGGGACCAGGCTCACGTCAAAGCGCTCGATCCAGGCCGACAGCGTGGAGGTGTCGACCGCCTCGATGGGCGCAGTGGCGGCGTCGACCGGCGCGGGTCCGGATGGCGGGAGCAACTCTCCGAGCCGCTGACTCAACCGGGTGGTCGCGCTCCCTTCGAGCGCCAAGCGCCTCCGCTGCTGCTCGAACACAGCGGCCGCGACGGTGACATCATCTCCCAGCCGCTGCGCGTCGAGATCGAGGCGAACGCGCTGACCGCGGGTACCCGCGACGATCTCAGCCGCGGCGGTCAGGTGCAGGTCGGGATCGCACGGGCTCGCCGACGCCGACAGCGCGGCGCTCAGGTTGCCAGCGGGGAGTTCGAGGTCGGGGACCACAGCGGAGATGCGAGAGAGCGCTCCCGGCGTGAGCACGACCACCACATCGGAGGCCGCATCACAGTCGAGCCCCTCGGGGAGCCCACCCCGCAGCCGGAGGGGGACCACGAGCTCACCGACCACTAGCTCGCCGAGCTTCGGGGTGGACAGGCGCACGTCACCCTGGGGCCGTCCCAACGAGCCGCCGACCCCCACATCGATATCCACCCGCTGTACGGCGCCTGGGTAGGTGAGCTCCGAGATCGCCAGCGCCAAGTCGATGCCCGCGCCCTGCGCGCCCGCCCAGTCCGACAGCTCCAGATCGAGATCGAGGGTGCCCGCCAGCCCGTCGAGCAGCAGCGGCGCGTCGGGTTCGGCTGGCACGTAGGTCTGGGCGATCTGAGCCACGTCGCCCAGCACCAGCCCCTCGACCGCCAAGGTCAGGTTGGTGCCCTCGCTGGTCGCCCCGACCCAGTCGCCGCTCGCGCTCAGTGAACCGGACGGGCTCTCGAGGCCCAGCTCGAGCGAGCGCACGCCGCCATCGGCGAGCACGAAGGTCACCGGAAGCGGGGCGCGCCAGGGCTTGCCCGCCGTGGGGGCCAGCACCAGCCCGTCGATGGTCCAGTCTCCCCCCGTCAGATCGCCGGTCACCTTGCCCTCGAAGAAGGCATCTTCGCGACGGTCGAGGCTGAACTCCGCGGTCAGCGCGCTCCCGTCGAGCCTCATCTCGACCGGTCCCCCTTCGGCCTCCACCCCGCTCGAACCGAACATCAGATCGGACATGATCACGTCGGCGCCAGCGAAGGGCACGTTCTCGGCGTCGGCGCCCCCCCCGGCGGTGCCGAGGATCGACTCGAGGGTCACCGCGCCGTCGCCGAAATCCACCCCGGTGGCCGCCAGCTCAGCCTCTGCGACCGCTCCGGTGGCCGGACTCCACTGCACGCTCCAGCTCGGGAGCCGCAGCTCGGCCACGGCGACGCTCGGCGCCTCCAGTTCACCCGCGATGAGGGTGCCGCGAGCGGCTACCCGCTCCCCCACCAGCGTCGCGGACAGCGGCACCGACAGGGTCGTCAGCGACACCTCGGACTCGGGCATCGCCAGGCTGCGGCCACGGAGCTGCCCGTTCGCCTCCACCCGCACGGGCTCGGTGGCCCAGCTCGCGCGCACGGTCCCGTCGAAGTCTGCGCTGCCCGCGAAGCCCTCGACGTCGAAGCGACGAAGCGCAGAGAGCGAGGGCACGCGGGCGGTCACCTGCACCACGGCCGAGCTGTCGGTGACCGCCACGGTGCCGTCGGCGCGGAGCGTGCCGACCGGATGCGCGGCCTCGAGCCGCTCGATGAGAACGGTGCCTGCCTCGACGCGGCCCCGCAGGAGCAGGTCGCGCAGGGGCTCCCCCCAGAGG
>JBDQIL010000291.1:0-5839 GCA_040264415.1 Myxococcota bacterium | reverse complement strand
CGGCCCGTGCGGCCGATGCGGTGCACGTAGCTCTCGGAGACGTTGGGCAGGTCGTAGTTGAAGACGTGGCTCACGCCGTCGATGTCGATGCCGCGGCTGGCCACGTCGGTGGCCACCAGCACGTTGCAGCGGCCGGCGCGGAAGGCGTCGAGCGCGCGGGTGCGGGCGTTCTGCGACTTGTTGCCGTGGATCGCCATGGCCGGGATGTCGGCCTTCTCGAGGTGCTGCACCAGCCGGTTCGCGCCGCGCTTGGTGCGCGTGAAGACCATGGCCTGCTCGACGTCGCCCGTCTTGAGCAGGTGCGCCAGCAGCCGCTTCTTGTCTTTGCTGCCCACGAACATCACGCGCTGGTCGATGCGCTCGACCGTGGTGGACTCGGGGGTGACCTCGATCTGCACGGGGTCGGTCAAGAACGACCGCGACAGCTCGACGATGGCCTTGGGCATGGTGGCCGAGAACAGCAGGTTCTGCTTCTCGCGGGGCAGCAGCTTCAGCACCCGCCGCACGTCATGGATGAAGCCCATGTCGAGCATGCGGTCGGCCTCGTCGAGCACGAAGAACTCGACCTTCGACAGATCGACGTGCCCCTGACCCTGCAGGTCGAGCAGGCGGCCGGGGCAGGCCACCAAGATGTCGATGCCCGAGCGGAGCGCCTTGACCTGGGGGGACTGGCCCACCCCGCCGAAGACGACCTTGTGGCGAAGGTTGACGTGGCGGCCGTAGGTCTCGAAGCTCACGCCGATCTGGGCGGCGAGCTCGCGGGTGGGGGTGAGCACCAGCGCGCGGATGGGGCGCGTGCCGCGGCCCTCCCACGGGTCGCGGGCGAGGTGCTGGAGCACGGGCAACGCGAAGGCCGCGGTCTTGCCGGTGCCGGTCTGCGCGCAGCCGAGGGCGTCGCGCCCGTCGAGCAGCGGCGGGATCGCCTGGGCCTGGATGGGAGTCGGCGTGTCATAGCCGCAGGCGGCGATGGCGCGAAGGAAGGGCTCGGCCAGGCCGAGCGACTCGAACTTCGCGGAGATTTCAGTCTGCAATGTGTCGGTTCCGATTGGGGGGCAGAGGCCGCCGGCACAGCGTTCAGTCGTGGGGCCAGGGCCGCGCGGGCCACGCCCTAGGGCCGGCTCCGCGTGGCGGCACCGTAGCCGGTCGCTCTACAGGCCGCGCTCTCGGCGCGAGATCGTCACCCGGCCGCGGTCCGGAGGCCGGAGGCGAGCGGGTGGACGGCTCCGCCGGGGTTTCCGTCCCCCGCCGGCTCCGGAGCGCTCGGGGCTACAGGCGTCGGGCGAGCGGCCGATGAGGGGACCTCCCCGTCCCTTGGAGCCCCGCGAGCCCCGCTACTTCGTGACTGGCGGCCGTCAGCGCCCCTCACACCTGCTCACCCGCGAGGAGTGGAGCGCCTACGACGCCGCGGTGCTGCTCGAGCTCGACACCGACTCGGGGGCCGTTCGACCGGTGCTCGAGTACGCCTCGCCGCCCGAGCGCACGCCCCGCACCCCGAGCCACGTCTTCAAGGCGGCCTCGTGGGACGGGGACCGCCTGCTGCTCTGCACCCAGACCGAGGTGGTCGTCTTCGACCCCGCCACCGAGCAGGTCGAGCGCACCATCAGCCACCCGTGGTTCAACGATCTCCACCACGTCGCCCGCATCGACGGGCGCCTGCACGTGGTCTCCACCGGGCTCGACTGCGTGCTCGAGGTGGACGACGACGGCACGGTCGAGACCCTGCACCCCGCGGTGCCCGGCGCGCCGTGGGGCCGCCTCGACCGCGACACCGACTTTCGGCAGGTGGCCACCACCAAGCCCCACCAGTCGCACCCCAACTACGTGCTCGAGGGGGCCGGGCGCCGGTGGGTCACGCGCTTCGAGCAGCGAGACGTGTCGCCCCTGCAGGGCGGCCCCGGGGTGCGCATCGCCGACGACCCCATCCACGACGGCGTGGTCGAGGGCGACATCGCCTGGTTCACCGTGGTCTCCGGGCAGGTGGTGGCGGTCGACCTCGCTCGACGGCGGGTCGTCGCCCGACATCACCTCGCCGAGCTGGGAGACGAAGGGGGACGACCCATGGGCTGGTGCCGCGGCATCCACCGCGAGGCCGATCACACCCTGCTCGCCTTCAGCCGCCTGCGGCCGACCACCCTCAAGCGCAACCTGCAGTGGCTCCGAAAGCCGCTCGGAAAGCAGCCTGAGGCGGCCCCGACGCGCATCTGCGCCTACGACCTCGAGGGCGGACGCAAGCTGCAGACCTGGTCGCTCGAGGGCCATGGCATCAGCAGCATCTTCAGCGTGCTGCCGGCCACGCCGCCAGGCTGAGGTGGGCGGCTACCGGCGCCGCAGGGGGGCCGCCGGGCGCGCAGCCAACCGGGCCGCGAGCGACGCGAGCGCCGCCTGCTGGGCGGGCCGGTCGAACCAGTCGGCGCCCACGCTGCCATCGCTCCAGCGCTCCTCGGCGTCGTACTCCCAAGCCAAGAAGAGCCCGCAGCTCGGCTCGGCGGCCAGCACCCATCCGTGGCGCTCGATCTCGCCGGCCGACATGGCGAAGCGGCCCGGCCCCCAGCCGGGCTGACCGCTCGAACCGTCGCCGCCGTTGGCGATGTTGAGCCCACAGATCACCCCGAGGTCGAGGGCCCGCGCCCGGGCCGCCTGCGCGTCGCTCCAGGCCTGCGCGGGCCCCTCGCGGTGCCGGTACTGGTGGACCACGGCGTCGACGTGCTGATAGCGGCCCGACTCCGGCGTGGGCATGGCCGTGGCCTTCTCCCGCACGAAGGTGAGCAGCCCCGGCAGCGCCGCGCGGCTCTCCCGCGCCATCTCGTCGAGCTCGGCGGCCGTGGGGTCGCGCCCCGGGAAGTTGTGGATGTCGTCGAGCAGCATGTGGGCGATCAAGGTGCCGTCGCGCACGTAGGGGGCCAGGTCGGGGGCGGCCGCGGCCCATGGCGCGAACGTCGCGCGCCAGGCGTCGAGGTCGAAGCCGCCGAGGGGCCCGGTGTAGCGACTGTGGTCCCCGGTCATCCGGAGGCTGACGGAGACCCCCTGGGACCGGGCCAGAGGCAGCAGGGTGTTCAGGGCGACGGCGGGCGACACGGTGGCGGTGTGCACCACGGTGGCGCCGAAGCGCGCCTGGGCCCGCGCCAGGCCCGCCGCGTGCAGGTGTCCGTTCATGCCCCAGAAGCCGAAGCGGGTGGGCCCCGAGACGGCGTCTCGGGGCGACGACGCGGCCGGCTGTGGCGCCGCCCCGGCCGCGCATCCACCGAGCCAGAGCCCGAGGAGCGCCACCCGCAAGCCGCTCACCGCTGAGGTCAGGACTGAGACCAGGTCGCGCGCACGTGCCCCACCCGGCGACCGCTCCCGGCGAAGACCCGTCGGCTCCCTCGAACCTGCTGCAGGCCATGGGGCGCGTCGTAGCCCGCGGGGTTGTCGCGCAACCACTGCCAGGCCGAGCGCACCATGTCGTCGAGGTCGCGGGTGGCGGTGAAGCCCGTGGCTTCGGAGAAGGAGCGCGGGTCGGCGACCGCCACGGGGACGTCCCCCGCGCGGCGGGCGCCCTCGACCACCGGCACCGGGCGACCCACCGCGCGGCCACAGGCGGCGAGCACCTCACGGACGCTGTGGGGCTGCCCCGTGCCCACGTTGAAGATCTGGTGCCCAGGTGACGACACCACCTCGATGGCCTTCAGGTGGGCCGCGGCGAGGTCAGAGACGTGGATGTAGTCGCGCAGGCAGGTGCCGTCGGGCGTGTCGTAGTCGGTGCCGAAGATGGTGAAGGCGCGGCCCATGTCGTCGAGGCTGCGCAGGGCGCAGGGCACCAGGCTCGCGGCGTGGGCGATGGGCTCGCCGATCCGACCCGACGGGTGGGCGCCCACGGGGTTGAAGTACCGCAGCGACACCGCCGCCCAGCCACGACCCCGGGCCATCCACTCGAGCACCTGCTCGCCCTGGAGCTTGGTGAGGCCGTAGGGGCTGTCCGGCTCGGGCGGCGCGGACTCGTGCAGCGGCATGGGCGCCTTCGAGCCATAGACCGCAGCCGAGGAGCTGTAGATCATCCGGCGCACGCCGGCGCTCTCCATCTCGCTGACCAGCGTGGTCATCGCGCCCACGTTGTTGTGGAAGTAGACGCCTGGCCGCTCCATCGACTCGCCCACCTTCTTGAAGGCCGCGAGGTGGATCACCGCATCGACGCCGACGAGCGCGTGTCGCAGGAGGTCCGGGTCTCCGATGTCCCCCTCGAAGATGCGGCAGCGCGCGCCCGCGAGCGCCTGAGCGCGTCGCAGAGCCTCGCGATGGCCGCTGCTGAAGTCATCGACGGCCACCACGGCGTGCCCGGCCTTCAAGACCTCGATGAGAACGTGGCTGCCGATGTATCCAGCGGCGCCGGTGATCAGGATGTGCATGTCTGCCTTTCTCATGCAGGTGGTGGGGGATTGCTCCCCCTTCATGAGACGGATTTTCGGGCGTCCGCCGTGATTCCCGCGCGATCAGAATACCGACTCCCGCACGAACACGCGATCTCCAGATTGCACAGCGACGTCGGGGGATCGCCCGCTGAGCACCCGGCGCAGGTTGATGCGGATGCGCTCGTCGCCCCTCAGGATGTAGACCCGCCCGAGGTTCGCCTCGGGCAGCGCGCCCCCCGCAGCGGCGATGGTGGTGGCCACCGTCATCCCCTCACGAAATGCGACGTCGCCGGGCTTCTGCACCTTGCCCATGACCGAGATCAGGTTCTCCGGGACGAACACCACGTCGCCCCCCTGCAGGGAGATGTTGCCCTCTCCGGTGGACAGCAAGCGCTCGATGCTCAAGCGCTGGGTCTGTCCGGTGGAGGCGCGGGTCACCTGGACCTCGCTGGCGCCCAACCCCTTGACGCCGCCCGCGGCGCTCAAGACCTCGAGCACCGAGGTGGGGCCGCGCAAGAAGACCTGGCCGGGCTCGCGCACCCCGCCCATCACCTGCACGGCTTGGCTGCGGTAGCTGTCCAGCCAAGCCGTGACGTGGGGGTCGACGACATAGCCATCGGCCAGCCGCTGGCGCAGCACCGACGCGACCTCGATGGCCGTGCGCCCGGCGACCGGCACCGAACCGACCAGCGGGAAATTCATCACCCCCGCCTCGCTCACCGGAAACGCGCCCGTGAGCGTGGGCTCGCCATAGACCTGCACCTGGACGGTGTCTCCGGGGCCCACCCGGTATCCGGCGACCTCGCCCACGGTGGGGGCGCTTGCGGGCGGCGCACCCGCGGCCGACCAGGGCCCCTCGCCAGCGAGGGCGGTGCAGGTGAGCAGCAGGGCGAGCAGCGGGCTCATGGAACTCCGGTCCGATTCGGGCTCCCCCTACTCTATCGATGGAGTGAAGGGAAGACTGGACGCGAATCGGATCGGAACAGGGCCAAATAGGCCCGCGCCATCACCGAGACATCGAAGCGAGCCCGCGCGACGCCCGCCCCGTTCTCACCCAGGGTGGCTGCCAAACCGCGATCCTCGGCGAGCTCCCGCAAGGCGGCAGCGAGGGCTGGCGCGTCGCCGGCGGGCACGAGGCGACCCGTGTCGGGACCCACCAGCTCGGGCACGCAGCCCACCGCGGTGGCCACCACAGCGCGGCCCGCGGCCAGCGCTTCCATCACCACCAGGGGGTTGCCCTCGTAGTCGCTCGACAGAACGAAGGCGTCGGCGGCTGCCAGCAGATCGGGCACGTCGCGCCGCACGCCGAGCAGGTGCACGCGGGGCCCCAGGCGGAGGCCTTCGATCTGCGCTTCGAGGTCGGCCCGCAGCTCGCCGTCGCCCACCACGAGCAGGTGCGCGCCCGCGCGGGTCAGCGCGGGATCGGCGAAGGCCTCGATCAGCAGCGCGTGGTT
>JBDQIL010000290.1:0-5843 GCA_040264415.1 Myxococcota bacterium | reverse complement strand
GTCGGTCGGTTCGGGGTCGGCGACGGACCCGCCAGCCTCGCGCCGACCACCGGGGCAGCCGGCCCCCCCGCGAGACCACAGGGCGGGGGAGGCCGACACGTCGATAGGGTGTCCATCGTCGGCATTGACGTCGTCAGCTCGCGCCCCGACCGGTCCGGTGTGGCGGCCGCGGGGCTGCCCGCAGGCGGCGCGGGCGGGGGCCTCGGACCCCACGGGCTGGCCCCATGACCCCCCACCTGCGCAATACTGCGTCCGTCCCTCGACGGGATGGCAGCAGGTCGATGGGTTCTCCACCGACCCGCGCGCCTCCCCGCAGGAGCCCGATGGAACGGCCGCTCCACATCCACGTGGTCGACGACGACCCGAACATCCTCGAGCTGGTGCGCACCGCGCTCGAGTTCGCCGGGCACCGCGTCACGACGAGCGGAGACGGGGCGTCCGCCTTGGGCCAGCTCGTCGCGGAGCCCCCCGACGTCGCGATCCTCGACCTCATGATGCCGGGCATGGACGGCGCCGAGCTGTGCCGGCAGATGCGGGCGCGCGTCGAGACCGCGGACACGCCGATCATCGTGCTCTCCGCCAAGATCTACGACGCCGACCGCCAGGGCGCGCTGCGGGCGGGCGCCAACGCCTACGCGACCAAGCCCATCCGCATCGAGCACCTGCTCCACGTGGTGGCCGAGGTGGTGGCCGACGAGGCCACCGCGACCTTCTGGGGCGTGCGCGGCACCCTCCCCGCGCCGGCCCCCGAGAACGTCCGCTACGGCGGCAACACATCGTGCGTGAGCGTAGAGATGCCGCGCGGCCAATTGGTCGTGTTCGACGCGGGCACCGGCATCCGCGAGCTGGGTCAGCACCTGATGGCGCAGCGCTCCGGACGGATCACCGGCACCATCTTGATCACCCACCCCCACTGGGACCACATCAACGCGCTGCCCTTCTTCGCGCCGCTGTACGTGCCGGGCAACGCCTTCGAGATCGCCGGCCCGTCGCAGCCCGGGGCGTCGATGAGCGACCTCGTGGCAGCCCAGATGGACGGGCGCTTCTTCCCGATCACGCCCCGCGAATTCGGCGCGTCCGTGCGCTACCGCGACCTCCACCAGGGCAGCTTCGACCTCGACGGCGTGCACATCGACGCCTTCATGCTGATGCACCCGGGCGTCTGCCTCGGCTACAAGCTGCGTCACGGCGACCGCAGCCTCTGCTACATCACCGACCATGAAATGTACCTGCCCGACTCCCCGCATTTCACGGGCGAATACGTCGACCGACTCACGGCCTTCCTCAGCGGAGCGGATGTGTTGATCACCGACGCGACCTACACCGACGACGAGTACACCTCGAAGGTCGGCTGGGGTCACACCTGCATCAGCCAGGTGGCCGAGCTCGCCCACCGGGCCGAGGTGGGGAGGCTGTGTCTCTTCCACCATGACCCCTCCCAGAACGACGACGCCATCGACCGCAAGCTCGACCAGACGCGCGCTTGGCTGCACCGGGCCGGCTCCTCCACCCAGGCCCTCGCCCCCCGCGAAGGCGACGAGCTGCGCTTCTGAATCCTGGAGATCCCATGACCTCCTCCGTGGCGTCCGCGCTGCTCCGGCACCACCCCCAGGCCGCTGCGTGGCTGAAGGAGGGCCGCGTCACCGACGCCAACGACGCCTGGCGAGAGCAGATGGGGCCGGGCGACGACCCCGCTGCGTCGGTGGCGGCCGATGATCACGGTGTCCTGCGCGCCGCACTCGCGTCGCCCGAGGCCGCAGCGCTTGAGGTGATGCTGCGCGACGGCGCCGCAGTCACGCTCTCCCTCGGCCCCACCCTGTCCGAGCTGGGCCGCCCGTGCTCGGTGGCCCCCCCGCCCACCGACGCCGACCGCCTCGACGCGCTGCAGCACCTCAACGACGCCCTGCTCGATCGGGTCGACGCCGCGCTCTACATCAAAGATCTCGAGGGGCGGTACCAGTACATGAACGCCGGCGGCGCGCACATGCTCGGGCTGTCCGCCGAGCAGGTGTGCGGCAGCACCGACGTCGACCTCTTCGGCGCCGAGGTCGCGGCCCAGATCGCCAAGATCGACGGAGAGGTGCTCGCCAGCCGCCAGACGGTCACCCACCAGCCCACCCGCCTGGTCGACGACGCCTCCCGCACCTTCTTGACCACCAAGCACCCCTACATCGACGCGACCGGGCAGGTCGCCGGGGTGATCGGCGTCAGCCACGATCTGACCGCGTGGCTGCGCGCCCGAGAGGCCGCCGAGCGGCAGGCCCGCCTCGACGCCGTCGGGCGCCTGGCCTCGGGGCTGGCCCATCAGCTCGACGGACCGGTGACCCGGCTGATGGACCACCTCGCCCAGACACGATCCGCGCCACCCGCGGAGATCTCAGCCCCGCTCGACGCGGCCTGCGAAGCCGCCGAAGCCATCGACGGGGTCGTGCGGGCGGTGCTCGGCGCTGAGCACCGCGACGGCGACGCGAGCGCCACCTGCGATCCGGCTCAGGTGATCGCGCGCGTGGTGTCGCTCGCCGAGGCGCGGCTGCCTGCGGGGGCGACCCTCTCGGTACAGACCACGCCGCGGCTGCGGGTCGCGTGCCAGCCCGAGCGTCTGCAGCACATCCTGCTTCAGCTCGTGGACCATGCCATCGACCGGCTCTCCGCGACCACGGGCCCGCGCGCGCTCACGGTCCGGGCAGACGAGCGCGACGGAGAGGCGCACATCGAGGTGCAGGACAGCGGCCCCACCCCAGCCCGAGCCGAGCTCGACCACCTCTTCGAGCCGTACCGGAGCGCGCCGGGCGCGGGGCGCCTCCTGGGCCTCTGGATGGCCTGGCGGAGCGCGGCCGCCGCAGGGGTGGTCCTCGAGCGGGTCCCCATGAACGGCGACGGCTGCTGCTTGCGGGTGCGGGCGCCCGCCGTCCCGTCCGGCCACCAAGACGCAGCGGCGTCCACCGAGCGGCTGCGCGTGCTCATCATCGACGATGATCCGTCGCTCCTCGAGCTGCTGGCCGAGGCGCTGTCGAGCGCCGCCGATGTGGAGACCGCCGCCTCCGGTCGCGCCGGCCTCGCGTGGCTCCGGGCCCACCCCGCACCCGACGTCGTGCTCTGCGACCTGATGATGGACGACCTCAACGGCGTCGCGCTTCACGAGCGGCTCGCGGGCCTCGACCACCCCGCCGCCGACCGCATGGTCTTCATGACCGGCGGGGCCTTCACCGCCGAGACGCGGGCCTTCGTGGCCAGCCACTCGGGCCGCGTGCTCCAGAAGCCCTTCCGGCTGTCGGCGCTGATGGACCGCGTTCTGCGCTGGGCAGGCGCCCTCAGCGACCGCGACGGCTGAGCCTCAGGCGGCCGACCAGGGGCATGGCACGACACTTGCATGCGGGATTTGACAGGCCGCGCGCGACCGCTTAGACGCCTCGTGTGAGCCGAGGAGGAAGCCCCGACGTGCGACGCCGGGGTGCCGGCACGCCGTATCTCCGTGTCGGAGAACCACGGGTGTCCCTCCGTTCCAACGCCGGCCGCCCGCGCCGACGCTGACAGCCACCCGCTGATGTGCCTTGCGCCTCGCCGGCTCGCGACCGCGGCCCGCCGGCCGCCCACCCCCCAGCCCTCCGGTGCCCAATGAATGGTTCGACGTCTGAGTCCCCCATGAGCCTCGTCATGCACGAACGCCGCCCCGAGTGGGGCGTGGGCCTCGTCACCTCTAGGAACGACGAGCGCCTCGTGGTGCAGTTCCAAGACGGCAAGCTGCGGTCCTTCAAGAAGGGCTTCTTCCACATGCTCACCCCCGTCGAAGACGACAGCATCGAAGACGAAGTCATCGACGAGCTCAAGGACCGCTTCGGCGTCAGCATCGCCGCCAAGGCCGAGCGCAAGCGCCAGTCCGAGGCCGCTCCGGTGATGACCTTCAACGAGCAGCTGCGGGTCTTCCGCCACCTCTACCCGGGTGGCTTCCAAGACGAGACCTACGAGCACTCGGTTCGCCGCGACCCCGACGGCCGTCGCCTCAAGCGCCTCCGCGAGCCCGCGATGGACTTCGCCGCCGAGAAGCTCTCGGCCGCCGCCCTCGACGAGATGATCGCCGCTGGCGACTTCTCCGGCGCCCACGCCATCTCGATCAAGGTGCTGGAGAAGACCAGCCTCGCCAGCCCGTCCAAGACGGTCGACCCCCTGATCGACATGCCCCCCGAGAGCCACGAGGCCTACACCCGCTCCCTGCGCGACCTGCTCTGGGGCGAGGGCGACGACGAGTTCGAGGCCCGCTACAAGGCCTGGCTCGACGCCCTGACCGCCGGCGGTCTGCGCGAGCTCACCTGGCCGATGGTCACGGTGCTGCCGGCGCTCGTGCGCCCCGACCAAGACATCGCCGTGCGCCGGAAGGTCTTCTTGGCCCAGGCCCGCACCGTGACGCCCAACCGCACCTTCAAGGTGCGCCCGGCCCCCCGCTCGTACGTCCGCTACCGGCGCATGGCCGAGAAGGTCCGCGAGCGTCTGGTCGAGGCTGGCTTCAAGCCCCGCGACATGATGGACGTGCACCAGTTCATCTGGGAGACCCTGCGCCCGAAGGGCCAGGAGATCCTCTCCGAGATCTCGTCCGGCTTCTGAGCGAGCTCGAAGCGACCTGCGGGGCGTCGGCTGCGGCCGGCGCCCCGCGCGTCGTTTGGGGCGCCGCCCCGACACCGGCTCAGAGGTCGAGCAGCGACCGGGCGATGATGAGCCGGCGAATCTCGGAGGTGCCGGCGCCGATGGTGCCCAACCGCACGTCTCGGTACAGGCGGTTCACCTCGAACTCGAGGCTGTAGCCGTTGCCGCCATGGATCTGCAGGGCGTCGTTGACCACGCCCTCGGCCATCTCGGCGGTGAAGAGCAGCGCCGCCGCGGAGAGCCGGTGAACGGCGGTGCCCTTGCCGCCGCGGCTCATGCCCACCGCCGCAGCGCAGGCGCGCCAGGTGAGCAGCCGAGCGGCCTCGATGTGGGCGTACATGTCGGCGATCTTGGCCTGGATCAGCTGAAACTTGCCGATGGGCCGACCGAACTGCGACCGCTCCTTCGCGTAGCGAATCGCCAGCTCCATCGCGCGGCGGGCTTGGCCGAGCGGCAGCGTGGAGAAGACCACCCGCTCGACATCGAGGCCGCCCATGAGCACTCCGATGCCGCCGTTCTCCGGCCCGAGGCGGTTCTCGACCGGGATCCGCGCGCCCCGAAACCACACCTGCCCGGTGGGAGAGCCCCGGCAGCCCATCTTCGCGAAGGGCTTGGAGGTCTCGACCCCGGGCGTGTCGCGCTCGACTACGAAGGCGGAGATGCCGAAGGCCCCGGCCTCGGGGGCGGTCTTGGCGTAGACGATGAAGAGGTCTGCGATCGGCGCGTTGGTGATCCAGGTCTTCGTGCCGTCGAGCACATAGTGGTCGCCATCGCGCACGGCTCGGGTCGACATGGCGACCGCGTCGCTGCCCGTGTCGGGCTCGGTGATGCACAGGGCGCCCACGCGCCGGCCGGCGCACAGATCCGGCAAGAACCGCGCGCGCTGTGCCTCGTCGCCGTTGCGGTAGAGGTTGTAGACGCACAGGCTGCCGTGGGCCCCCATCGACAGGGCCACACCGCTCGAGCCCGTGGCCATCTCCTCCCCCGAGATGACTGTGTCCCACAGGTCGCCGCCGCTGCCGCCATAAGCCTCGGGGACGCCGATCCCGAGCAGCCCAAGCTCACCCAGGGCGGGCCAGAGGTCGGCGGGGAAGGCGTCCTCACGGTCGATGGCCTCGGCCCGGGGGCGGAGCTCGCGCTCCACGAAGGTCCGCACCGTGTCCCGCAGCAGGGTCTGCGACTCGCTCAGCTCGAAGTCCATGGGG
>JBDQIL010000289.1:0-5848 GCA_040264415.1 Myxococcota bacterium | reverse complement strand
CGATGGGCGTGACCGCGGCGGGCGGCGCGCCGAAGGCGGCCAGGCAGGCGACCAGGGCGAGGGCGTGGGGCATGGGAGATCCCGGTGGCAGGGGCGCCGCTGTGACGGGCCGCAACGGGCCGCCATTCAGCCGGGCGAGTCTACCCGCCCGCCAGGCGCTACTGCACCGGGTGGTCGAAGCCGCCCGCGGAGCGGGTGGGCCGCTCCGGGGTGGGGGCGTCGGTGTCGGGACCCACCGCGTGCCGGTCGGGGCCCGGCCCGGCCTGGAGGCTGCCAAACAGCGTGAAGCGCTTCATCACCCACGTCTTGATGTGGGGGGCGATCGCCACTCGGGTCCACGGCAAGATCAGCGTGAAGCCGAAGAGATCGGTGAGCACGCCGGGCGTGATCAGCAGCGCGCCGCCGACCAGCACCATCAGCCCCTCCACCAGCCGGTTCGCAGGCGGGATGCCGGTGCGGGCGTCTCTCTGCAGCTGCTGCAGGACGCCGAGCCCCTCGCGCTTGGCGAGCGCTGCGCCCACGGTGCCGGTGATCAAGATGAGCAGCACGGTCTCGGCCGTGCCCATCCATCGACCCAGCTCGATGAGGAGGTACAGCTCTGCCGCAGGCACCACGGTCATCAGCAGCAGGAGCTTCCAGAACATGGCGGAGCCTACACGCCCTCGGGCGCGAGGGAAGGGTTGGCCTTCGCGGCCTCCCACAGCTCGTCGAGCGCCGCGTCGTCGAGGTCGGACAGCGACCGCCCGCTGTCCCAGGCCGCGGCCTCCATCGACCGGAAGCGCTCAGAGAAGCGATCGTTGGCGCGCCGCAGCGCCGACTCGGGGGCGGCCCCGATGTGGCGCCCGAGGCTGCCCAGGGCCATCAGCAAGTCGCCGTACTCATGCTCGATGGGGCCGGGGATCCCGTGCTCGAGCGCCTCTCGCAGCTCGCCCAGCTCTTCGTCCACCTTGTCGAGCACGCCGGCCGCGTCGGGCCAGTCGAAGCCCACGCTGGCGGCCTTCTCGGTCTGGCGGTGGGTGCGCAGGAGGGCTGGCAGGGAGCGGGGTACGCCCGCCATGCGCGAGCGGGGCTGCCCCCCGGGGCCCTCTCTCGCCTTCTGACGCTCCCAGTCTTCGATCCCGGGGCCTGCGGGGCGGTCGCGCCCGGCGAAGACGTGGGGATGCCGCCGCACCATCTTGTCGGCGACCCCCCGGGCCACCGCCTCGATTCCGAAGGAGCGGTCGGGGAGGTCCTCCCCCATGCGCGCGATCAGCAGCACCACGAAGAGCAGATCGCCGAGCTCGTCTTGCACCGCCGCGGGGTCACCCTGGTCGATGGCGTCGAGCACCTCATGGCACTCCTCGAGCAGGTAGGGCCGCATGCTCGCCCAGGTCTGGGCCTGGTCCCATGGGCAGCCGTCCGGGCCACGGAGCCGGTCGATGATGTCGGCCAGGTGGGCGAGGCGGGACATGACAACCCAGTAACGTGGGTGTTCTCGACCCACCGGCCCGATGCAACCGCTCCGCACTGGATCATCGGCTGAGATCGGGGCATGATGCGGCACCTGTCTCCGGAGCATTCATGCGCGCCACCGCCATCCTCGCCCTCGCCGGCCTCTCCCTCGTCGGCTGTCGGAACGACTACCAGCTGCGAACGGCCCAGCGTGACGACGCGGTGCTGACCCTCGAGATCACCTCGCCGTCGTATGGCGAGTTCCTGGGCGACGAACAGATCGCGGTCACGGGTGTGGTCTCGCCCAACTACGCCATCCTCGAGATCGAGGGTGAGCCGGTGGAGGTCGCCGCCGACGGCTCCTTCGCGGTGAGCCTGCCGGTCGATGGCGCCTACCGCATCGTCGATGTCGATGCGCGCCTCGACGTGCAAGAAGACGGCGCCCGCATCCCGGTCTTCTCCGGGCTCGACCCGCTCCTCACCTGGCCGGGGGGCATCACCGGCCGCCTGCTGCCGTCGGGCATGACCAAGCTGGGCGAGGCCTTGGGCGCCACCATCGACGAGACCGGCTGGTCCGACTCGATCTCCAGCGCGCTTCCCGGCTACTCGGGCTCGGTCGTCAGCCTCACCCCCTTGGGCGTCTTCCACGACCCCACCGTCGTCGAGCTCTCCCCGGCCGACGATGGCATGGACGCGCTCTTCTCGCTGCGCAACATCACCGTCGAGTACCAGCTCACCGCCCCCGTCGTCGGCGTCACCCAGACCATCGTGATCGGCTACGAGCGCGTGGCCATCGGCGGCACGCTGGTGCCCGAGCTCGACACCGCGGGCGTCATCTGGCTGGCCCTCACCGACGCCCAGATCGATCTGGACGAGCCCATCTTCGAGTTCGGCATCCTCAACGGCTGGTTGTTCGACATCGTGATCGGCGGCATCAACGAGTGGGTGGTCGAGCCGCTGGGTGAGATCCTGCTCAACGTGGTGCTCGACAACTTCGGCACCTTCGAGCTAGGCGGGCCCTTCGACTTCGATCTCGACCTGCTGGGCACCCCCATGCAGGTTCGCCTCTCCGACCTGTTCGCCGACTTGGGCGGGCTGGGCCTCGAGCTGGGCGTCGGGCTCGGCGAGCCGGCCTCCCTCGATCCGCTGGGCATGCCCGTGCCCGACGAGACCACCGCTGGCGTGCCGGACGCCCACGTCGCCATCGCGTTGCACGAGGGCCTCTTCCAGCTGCTGATGGCCGACGCGCTGCTGCCCTTCCTCTCGCAGGGCCTCGACCTGAGCGGCACCTACGGCGATCTGATCGGCGCCGGGATCACCTCGCTTCCGGGTGGCGATCAGGCCCCGGCGGGTGACGGCTGGTGCCTGTCGCTCGACCCCGGCACGGCCTACGTCGCGCGCCTGCAGGAGTCCACCGACCCCCTCGCGGTCGTCTACCTCCCCGACTTCATCGTGGATGTGGGCATCAAGCAGGCGGGCGTGTGTGACACGTGGCTCAAGGCCTCGCTGGCCATGGAGCTCGGCCTCGGCCTCGACGGCACGGCCCTCGACCTCGGGATCGACGTCGCAGAAGGCGCGGTGCTCGAGTACGGCGCCGAAGACGTAGACGAAGAGGCGGTGGTCGCAGGGCTGGGCCAGTACATCTCCGGCACGCTCGGCCTGTTGGCCGGCGGCCTGATCGACCTCGACCTGGGCGCCATGCTGGGCAGCCTCGACGGCGGATTGCTGGGCGACCTCGATCCCCAGGTCGTCGGCTCCACCCAGCTGATCGACGCTGAGAACCCCGACCTCGAAGGTCTGTACGCCCTCTCCTTGCTGCTCTGGGCCGAGTGAGCCCTGCGCCGAGTGTGGCCCAGGCCCCAGGGCGGGGTCGGGGCTGCTTGGCGGTCGTCAAGCAGCTCGAGGCGAGCCTGCTGGCAGCGGAGACCGCGTCGATGCGCGTCCTCCTGAGTGGGGGACCATCCTGCGGCAGGCATGGAGGCGCGAATGACCTCGCCTGACGTCGCCCGGCTGGTGTTGGTGGCCGATGACGAGCCGCAGCTGCTTGATCTGCTGCGCCGCATGCTGTCGTCGGCGGGCTTTCGGGTGCTCACCGCGCGCGATGGCGCCGAAGCGCTCGAGCTGGCGCTGACGCGGGTGGGTGATCTGGCGGTGGTCGTCTCTGACATCGAGATGCCAAAGATGAGCGGGCTCGAGCTTCGCGACGCGCTGCAAGCCACGGTTCCGTCCCTGCCCGTGTTGCTGATGTCGGGCTCGACGATGGCGTCTGCGAACGCTCCCTCGGTGCTCCGCAAGCCCTTCGAGAGCGCCGAGCTGCTCGACCGCGTGTACGAGGCGGTGGAGCGTGGCCGCCACTCGGCCGCCGCGGCGTCGGAGCGATCGGTGTCGGGCAGCCGCTGACGCCTCGGCGGGTCGCCTCCGTGGCGAGCCCCCCCCCGGTCGAGGTCAGCTGCCCGGTGGTCGCAAGCGCGAGACCAGCTCCAGCCGCGAGCCGACCTCCAACCGCCGGAAGATCGCCTTCAGGTGGTTCTTGACCGTGTGGAGGCTGATCCCCAGTCGCTCGGCGAGTTGCTGGTTGGACAAGCCCTCTCCGAGCAAGGCCACGACGTCGACCTGCCGTGGAGACAGCCGGTGGAGAGCCAGGGGCCTGGGCTGCGGCGCCGGGGGGGGGCCGGTGGCGCCGGTCGCCACCGCGGACTGGTACAGCGCCCGCCGCATCTGCGACCGGGCCAGGGCCGCGTCGCACCGGGCGGGCAGGTCGGTGGCGGGCTTCGCGACGTAGTCGGCGACCGACATCTGGAGCGCCTGGACCGCCGAGTCGACGTCGGGGGTCTCGGTCACGACGATGGTCGGCAGCAGGCGGTGGCGCGCTGGCAGCCGCTGCAGCAAGTCGAAGGCGGTCCCGTCGCCCATGTGCTGATCGACGACCAGCAGGTCGACGGGTCCGGCTTCAATCCGAGCCAGACCATCCTCGACGCCCGTCGCGATGGCGCAACGGTGGCCGCAGATGCGCAACATCTGGGCGGCGCGACGACGAAAGGCGCCGTCGTCGTCCACCAGGAGCACGAGTGCTGAGTCGGGCATGGGAGTGGTGGATGCGCGGGAGAGGCAGCGGTCGCCGCCGCTGTGCCTCTAGGGTGCCACGCGACACCGCAGGGCGCCAAGCCCCGGGTGCCGCGCGGAGGCGCGCTCAGCCCTTGGCTGCGTCCATCTCGAAGACCGCCGCGGCGCCCATTCCGCCGCCGATGCACATGCTGACTACGCCGTAGCGGTTGCCCCGTCGCTTCATCTCGTGCAGCAGCGTGGCGGTGAGCTTGGCGCCGGTGCAACCGAGCGGGTGGCCCAGCGCGATGGCGCCGCCGTTGACGTTGACCTTGTCCATGTCGAGGCCCAGCTCGCGGGTGCAGTAGACCGCCTGGCTGGCGAAGGCCTCGTTGATCTCGAACAGGTCGATGTCGGAGATGGAGAGGCCGGCCTTCTCGAGGGCAGCGGGGATGGCCTTGGCGGGGCCGATGCCCATGATCTCGGGATCGACGCCGACCACGGCGTACGACCGCAGCGTGGCCAGCGGGGTGAGGCCCTGTCGCTCTGCCTCTTCGCGGGCCATGACCAGGGTGGCGGCCGCGCCGTCGGTGGTCTGGCTGGCGTTGCCGGCGGTGGTGGTGCCGGTCTTGGCGAAGACGGGCCGCAGGCGAGCGAGGCCCTCGACCGAGGTGTCGCGTCGAACGCCGTCGTCGATGTCGATGGTGACGTCGTGCCAGGTGCCGTCTGTGTAGACCCGGGTCTGCACCGGCACGATCTCGTCGGTGAACTTGCCCGCGTCGATGGCGGCGGCGGCCTTCTGGTGCGACGTGACCGCGAAGGCGTCCTGGTCGGCGCGGCTCACGCCGAAGCGCTCGGCCACGTTCTCCGACGTCATCCCCATGGTGACGAAGATCTCGGGCCGCTCCTGCATCAGGCGCGGGTTGGGGGTGGGCCGGTCGCCGCCCATGCCCAGCATGGTCATCGACTCGACCCCACCGGTCACCGCCACGTCGTACCAGCCGGCCTGGATGGCGGCGCCGGCCTGGGCCAGCGACTGCAGGCCGCTCGAGCAGAAGCGGTTGATGGTCATCGCCGGAGCCGACTCGGGGATGCCCGCGCCGAGCGCGGCGATGCGCGCGATGTTCATACCCTGCTCGCCCTCGGGGGTCGCGCTGCCGATGATGACATCGGCCACGGTGCTCTTGTCGAAGGTGGGCACGCGCTCGAGCAGGCCCTGGAGGGCGGTGATCAGCAGGTCGTCGGGCCGGGTGTCCTTCAGGCCGCCCTTGCGGGACTTGGTGCCCGGGGTGCGAATAGCGGCGACGATGACGGGATCACGGGGGTTCTGGGTCATGGTTCCCTCGAGGGATGGGGCGCGATGGGCAGGGCGGGT
>JBDQIL010000288.1:0-5853 GCA_040264415.1 Myxococcota bacterium | reverse complement strand
GTGCAGGCTGCCCACCTCGAAGCTGTCGGCGCCGTAGAGCGCCTGGGCGAGCGCGCGGCAGCTCGCGAAGCGCGCCTCGGGGTCGGGGGCGAGGCAGCGCTCGATGGCATCGGCCAGCTGATCGGGGCAGTCGGGCAGGCGCTCGCGCACCGGGGTGAAGCGCCCCATCTCGACGTCGGACAGCATCTGGGCGAGGCTGCCCGGCTTGAACGGCGGGGCGCCAGCGACCATCCCGTAGAGCAGCGCGCCCAGAGAGAAGAGGTCCGCGCGCACGTCGACGGCGGTGGGGTCGCTGGCCTGCTCGGGCGCCATGTACCCGGGCGTGCCGATCACGTCGGATTGAAGCGTGTCGCCGCCTTGGGCCTCGGTCGAGAGCAGCCGCGCGATGCCGAAGTCGGTGACCTTCGCCACCAAGCCGTCGCCGGACGGCTGCAGCAGGATGTTGCCGGGCTTGATGTCGCGATGAAGCACCCCGGCGTCGTGGGCGGCGCTCACGCCCGCCAGCACCTGCGAGAACAGCGCCAGCGCGTCGTCGATGGACAGCGCGCCGCCGCGGTTGAGCGCCTGCTCGAGGCTGTCGCCCTCGACGAACTCCATCAGCAGGCCGGCCCGACCGTCGTGCTCGATCACATCGAGCACGGTCACCACGTTGGGGTGCTTGAGCTGCGCCTGAATCTGGCCCTCTCGGAGGAGCCGGTTGGTCAGCCGCTTTCCTCGGAACGACAGCACCTTGAGCGCATAGCGGGAGCCCAGCGAGGCGTGGCGCACCCGGTAGACCCGAGCGAGCCCGCCCTCTCCCAGGAAGGCCTCGACCTCGTAGCGCTCGATCTGGTCGCCGACTTGCAGCACGTCAGAGCGCCTCGGGCCCCGGGTGAATCGAGACCCCCAGGGACACCGTGGTCACGTCGGAGGGGTTGTTGACCGCCCACGCGGTCGTCAGGACGCCCGCCACCAGATCGATCCGCTCGGAGGAACGCACGATCAGCTTGCCGCCGATCCGCAGGCTGGTGATCGACAAGGCCCCCCAGCGATCGATGTCGGTGGCCAAGGCGGCGCTGCCCAGAATGTCTTCGACGTCGTAGCCGGTCGGCCGGTGCAGGAAGGTCGCGCTGGGACCCAGGCTCCACCAGCGCTGCGCGCCTGCGAGGACCTCGACGTCACCGAAGACCTCGGCCCCGGGCACCGCCCCGACGCTGAGCTCGGTGTTGGGAAAGCGGTACCGCCCCCCTGCCTCGGCCCACGCGCTCCAGAAGCCCTGCGCCAGGCCCCCGCTGCGGCCCACCGACACGAAGCCGCCGAGGTCGTTGGTGCCCTCGCTGAGGTTGGTGATGCGCTCGCGGTCGGGTGCGGTGTGCTGGCCGAAACGAGCTTCGGTGCCCACCGCGAGGCTGACCGGGCGCCCGACCAGCTCGTCGAGCACGAGGCCCTTGAGCCGCGCCGACACCACGCCGATCCCCTGCGTTGTGCGGCACGCGCCCAGCGAGAGGGCCGCGCAGACGGGGCCCTTCGTGTTGGCATCGACCCGGTACCACGGCACCATGGCTTCGATCTCGAAGCGGTCTCGCAGCCCGTAGCTCGCCACCGCCTTCACCCCGACGGTCTCGAGGCCGTCGTCTACGTCGACCACGTCGTCGGCCCCGCTCCCGCTCGAGAGCGCGAGCTTCGTGAACCGTTGCATCTCTGCGCCGCCGTAAAACGACGTGTCGCCCGACGAGATGACCCAAGGGCCAGCGCCGGCGAGCGCGGAGGGCAAGAGCGAAATCAGCAGAGCGAACAGCATCATCGGGGGTCTACCCTGGGGGAGCGGGTGCGTCGTGCATACGGCTCGCCAGAGCCTCCGGATCACCGCGAGCCGCAATTCTGCCTGAGCCTCCCGAGATCGAGCGCCCGAGCGCTCCCACAGGGGGGCCAAGCCAGCGAGCTCACCTCGGAATCAATCCCACGACCTCGAAGTCGCACTCGAAGCCGTCGGTGCGCTGGCCGGCGATCGTGCGAGCCGGGTGTCGCGCGGGGCGGCTCGCGTCGGGCACCAGAGGCGCCTCCATCACCCGCATCTGCACCTTCTCCACCGCCCCCCAGGTGGGCTCGTGAGCCACGCCCCACCCCTGCTGGCGAAAGTCGGAGAAGGACAGCGTGAGCTCCTTCCAGTCCATCGAGCCGTCGCCACAGGCGAACGTGATCCCGTGCAGGTCGAGATTCTCGTCGTCACAGTCGTTTCGCTCGACCGCAGACAGCTGAGGGCCGAAGCCCGCCTCGAACCGCACCTTCACGCCGTCACCGCGAACGCGGAGCGCGACCGCTTGGTAGGCGCTCAGGTTCCGGTCGGCCAGCTCGGCGCCCACTCCGGCGAAGGCGTTGTCGATGTCGCTGGTCACGATGCCGGTCCAGCCCACCGCGCAGTCGGCAGACGGCGGGCGATCGGTCACGGTCCAGAGGTAGCTGTCGGATCGGCCGGCCCAGCAGTCGGCGTCGCCGACCACGTCGCGGTCGGAGAACGTGAACCAGAGATCGCGAAGCGGGGCGTTCGACCCGGTGGGGCAGTACAAGACCCGATGGGTGTCGGCGGCCTCGCCTCCGTCGAGGGCGGTGCCCGAGGACAGCGGGGGCGGGCCCTCTGGGTCGGCTTCTGCTTTCGCCGTGCCGGCGCCGAGCTCGCCGCCGCCCGGAGCGGGCTCCAGGGCCCGGGGGCCCCCCACCCGCCGCCCCAGCCGCTTCAGCCGCTCCTGGCCGGCGCGCGCGCCGGGAGCGACCGCTGCCCGGTCCTCACAGCCGATGGTCGACACGGAGGAGATCCCAGCGAGGGCGAGGGCGACTGCATGCCGCATCGGTTGCATCGAAGGCTCCAACATCGGGCGGTGGAGCGAAGGAATAGCACGTGGCGCTGGGGGGCTGGACCATGAGCCTGCCTTGGACCCGCTCCGCCCCCCGCCACCGCCGCCCACAAAGACGGTCCAGCGCGACATTCTTGCGGTCGCCCACTCACACGCCCGCCTATCATCCTTGAAACGCGTCACCGCCCATCCGATGGACACAGACATGACGGCGCAACCACTCCGACTCCGAACCGCTCCGCGTGGGGCCCGCCGCCCCCTCGGGCGCCACCTCCGGGGCCTGACGGCATGACCCGCATCCTGCTGGTGGACGACGAGCCGCTCATCCTCAAGGGCCTGAAGCTGCGCCTGCGACACGACGACGAGCTGCAGGTGTTCACAGCCGATGGGGTCGTTCCGGCGCTCCGAATCCTCGAGCGCGAGCCCATCGACGTGGTGCTCACCGACATCCGCATGCCCGAGACCGACGGCATCGCGCTGCTCGCCGAGGTTCACGACCGCTGGCCCTCGGTCATCCGGATGGTCATGTCGGGCCACCTCGACCGCGGGGCCTGGCTGCACGCCGTCCCCCTCGCGCAAGCCGTGCTGCACAAGCCCTGTAGCGGCCGCGAAGTGCGCGCCCACCTGCTGCGCGCCGCCGCCGTCCAGGACCGATTCCAAGATCCACGGGTGCTCGAGGTCCTCGACGCCGTAGACGGCCTGCCTGCGGCCCCCGCCCTCTACCAGCGGCTGGGAGAGATGGCGGGTGACTCTCGCGTGGGTCTGGCCCAGGTGGCCCAGGCCGTCGAGTCCGATCCGGCCATCGCCGCGCAGGTGCTCCGGGTCGCAAACTCCGCATGGCTCGGGCTGCGCCGACAGGTCGCCGACGTGCGCGAGGCGCTGAACTTCCTGGGCATCGACCTGGTGCGGAAGCTGACCCTCAGCGTCGAGCTCTACTCGAACCTGGGGCCGCTGGCCGCCGCCGCCGGCGTCGATGCCCGCGCGCTGCAGCACCGCGCTGCGCTCACCGCTCGCCTGGCCGCCTCGCTGGTCTCGGCCCCCGACCGGTCGGTGGCGACCACGGCCGCCCTGCTCCACGACGTGGGGGTGCTCGCCCTCGCGTCGGCCCGACCGGAGCAGTGGCGCGCCAGCCGCGAACGGATCCGCGCAGGCATGCACCCGCTCGACGCCGAGAACGAAGTCTTTGGCTGCACCCACGCCACCGCGGGCGCGATCCTCCTGAACCGCTGGGGGCTGCCGCTTCAGATCGTAGACGCCGTGGCTTTCCACGAGGATGCCCGCCGGAGTGCAGCGAAGGGGCTCGACCTCGCCGGGGCCGTGTACGTGGCCAGCCGACTGGTGCAGGCGGCGCAGTTGGGTCAGCTCTGGGCACCCCGAGATCCCTGCGCCACCGTCGATCTGGGCTGGCTCGACGCGAGGGGCCTCCGCGACGACCTCCCCCGTTGGCGGAAGCTCGCTGAGACCGTGGTCGAAGAGGGCGTCTGAACGGCGAACGCCGCAAGGGGCTGGTCGCCGGGTCGAGCGCCCTTTAGGAAGGGCCTCCCCCGCTTGGAGCTGCCATGAGCCTCGCTGCGATGCTGGCTGAGTCCGCCCCATCCCTGACCAACATCGCCGCCTTCCTCGACGGCAGCGACCACGACACGCGGCTCGCCGAGACCCGCACGCTGGGGCGCGCGCAGCAGCGCAAGCTCTACGAGCTCGCCGCGGACGCCGCCCCCCTCACCTTCGACGACTTCGTGCCGCCCGACCGCGAGCCGCTCACCCCCGTTCGGCACCACGGCACCAACACGCTGCCGCTCCCGGGCGCCTTCCGCATCTTCGAGAAGCGCTTCTGCCGGCCCGTCGGCGACGCCGCCGGGCTGTTCGGCTACAACCATGGCGCGACCGAAGGCATCATCGGGCCCGGCTACTTCGTCGCGATCCCCACCGCGGGCAACGAGTCCTGGGAGGCGCGCGGGGCCATCGTGGTCGACTATTTCCAGGTGCCCGACGGCGAGGTGCCGTCCGAATGGCCCACGGTCAAGCCCAACAGCGCAGGCTTGCAGCGGCTGGTCTACTACCAGACCCGCGACTTCATGCGGCGGGTCTCCACCCATGTGACGATCGGGGCCGCCTTCAAGGTGGAGAAGCCGCTCGGCCACTTCTTCACGCTGGTCCGCCAGGACGGCTGAGCCGCCCCGGCGGGGAGCGCCACCTCAGTAGAAGCGCGCGCCGCTGAAGATGCCCACGGCGCCCTCTTCGAGCCCGAAGCCCTCGGCGCCGAGCAGGATGTCTTGCTTGCCGTCGCCGTTCATGTCGGCGACGCCCAGCGCGTAGCCCGCGTTGTCGGTGTTGCCGTCGCCACGCACGGTGCGGTCGGCGTCCCAGATGGTCGCCTGGCCCTCGGCCGGTCCGAAGTACATGAAGGCCGCTCCGGCGTCGTCGCGGAGATCGGAGTTGCCGCCCGAGCCGACGAAGAGATCGTCGAAGCCGTCTTCGTTGAGATCGACCATCTCGAGCCCGTTGACCTGGCTGCCCATGTAGACCAGCGAGTCGAGCTCGCTGACGCTGAAGTCGGCGAAGCCCGAGCCGCTGCCGTAGGTGAGGTCGGCCGTGACCGGCCCGTGGAAGACGTAGACGCTGCCCGAGCGGTCGCCGCCCAGGTCGTCGTAGGACGAGCCGATCGCCAGGTCGGCGTAGCCGTCTCCGTTCGCGTCGCCGGCGGCGGCGTTGCTGCCCAGCCAGTCGTTCGAGGGTCCGGTGAGGATGGTGTCGGCGTCGTCGCGCGTGAGATCGCCCGACAGCGGACCGTGGAAGATCCAGGTCTCGTCTTCACCGGGGGCACCGACAGCGAGATCGGCCACGCCGTCGCCGTTGACGTCGGTTCCGACGCCGCCCGCGCGGCTCGCGGCGGCGCTGTAGCCGACGTAGGCCCGCGACACGTGGCCCGTGACGGTGGCCACCGCGTCATCGACCTGCACGGTGCCCGCGGCGGTGCCGCTGAACACGTAGACCCGGCCCGTGCCGTCTTCACCGCCCACGC
>JBDQIL010000287.1:0-5863 GCA_040264415.1 Myxococcota bacterium | reverse complement strand
TCGGGCACACCGCGGGGCACGCCCTCGAAGCCGCGCTCGGGCCCGGTCGCCTGCGCCACGGGCAGTGCGTCGCCCTCGGAATGGTTGCGGAATGCCGGTCCGCCAGCTCGGCAGGTGCGCTCGCCGCCGAAGCTGTCGATCGCGTCATAGAGGTTTGTCTCGCACTCGGCTTGCCCGGCAGCGCGCCCCCGGTGTCCCTCGCGGCATTGGTTGACGCGTCAAGGATGGACAAGAAGCGCGCGCATGGTATTGTCTATGCGCCTGTACCGACCCGCCTGGGTCACGCTGAGATGCGCCCGCTCGAGGCATCTGAGGTCGAGAGAATGCTCTCCTTCCTCGCCCCGAACGCGGCCCCCTTGGAGGATTGATGCGCACCGCTGCTCCCCTCGCTGCACTCGCCTCGCTGGCCCTCTCGGCCGGCTGTTCGAGTGGCCCGTTCAACGCGCCGTACAACGCGAGCATCTCGGTTGATCTCGACACCATCTACGTCGCGAACTCATCGAGCTTCTGGTACGCCGACGGCATCGGCGCTGCGCTGAAGATGCACGTGCTCGTCACGGCGCCCGACAAGACCTCCGGCGAGCCGGTCCCGCTCAACAACGTGTGGGTGGAGGTCATCGGCCCCACTGCCGGTGTCTACCTGCTGCCCGAAGAGGCGGTGCAGACCATCGCGCGTCCCAGCAGTCCGTTCCCGGACGCCTCGGCCGCCGAGATCCGAGACATGTGCACCGACGACAACGGCAACGTGCTCAACTCGGGCGACAACGAGTGGTGCGGCTGGTACTTCGACGAGAGCGCCGCTGGCTTCGTCCAGCTGGCGCCGTCGTACTCCGACGCCGCTGGGTACACGGAAGACGGCCAGGCCTTCGGCCCGAACTACCTCCGCACCGGCACGAACAACTTCGGCCGGGTGGACATGTGGTTGTTCATCGACGCCCTGCCCGTCTCCGGGACTCCCCCCACCGATGCCCGCCGGCGCTCGAACCACGACGTCGGCCTCGACACGGGGCATGCCGGCGACACCGGCCCGGGGGCCGGCGGTGGAGATGATGGCGGCGGTGCTGACTTCGAGATGGGCGACGCGCTCATCACGGCCAGCATCGGGCACGACACCACGACCGTCATCCTGACCGCCGACCAGTAGCGTCGACGTCCGCCGGGTCTGCCCGGGAGCCGCATGAGCCTGTCGGCCACGATCGCCCGGTACAAGCGGGAGCTGCGCGCCGATCCGACCTCGATGCGGTTCGTGCCGCTCGCGGAGGCGTTGCGCAAAGCGGGTTGCGTGGGCGAGGCGGAGAACGTCTTGGCCGACGGGTTGCTCACGCACCCGGGCCTGAACAGCGCGCGCCTCGTTCTGGCGCGGGTCTACGCCGACACCAACCGCAAGGCCGAGGCCCTCGCGGTGCTCGACGAGCTGTACCCCCGCGACGCGGGAAACGTGTCACTCGTGGGGTTGTACCTCGAGATGCTGGTCGAGGCCGGGCGCGCTGACGAGGCGCGGGTGCTGCTCGATCGGGCTGAGCTGGTCGGGGTCCCCCTCGAGGTCCGGCAGCGGGTCCGGGACCGGCTCGAGGTCGAGCTCTGGGCCGAGCGCGAGGCCGACGCGGCGGTCATCACCCCGGCTGGACGGCGGCTCGACGCCCGAGACGCCTTGGGCGAACCCGTCACGCTGCCCGACACCAACCTCACGGCCATCCTCGACCGCTTCGCGGTCCCCGCGGTGGCCGACCGCCTGGAGCGCGCGGGGCGCCACGACGCTGCCCTGCGCATCTGGGAGGAGCTGTCGCTGGCGAAGGGCGGTGGGCCCGAGGTTGACCGGCGCATCGCCCATCTGCGTCTGGCCGTACAGCACAGCTCGGTGCCGCTCTACCCCACCGCCATTCAGCCACTGCGTCGCCCGGCGCCGGGCCCCAAGGGGCGCGCTGCCCTGCTGCGTCTGCGTGAGCGCCTCCACCGAGAGCGGTCGTGACCGGGCCGCCGCTCGCAGTCCTGGTGTTGAACGGGCCCAACCTCAACCTGCTGGGGCGGCGCGAGCCGGGCATCTATGGCCACGCCACCCTCGACCAGGTGATTGCGGCGGTGCGGCACGACGCTGCGTCACTCGGGGCGACCATCGACCACCTGCAGTCGAACCACGAAGGGGTCTTGATCGATCGCTTGCACGCCGCCCTCGACGACGGCACCCGAGGGGTGGTCATCAACCCGGGGGGGCTCACGCACACCTCGGTCGCGCTGCGAGACGCGCTGGTCGGCATCGGGCTGCCGTTCGTCGAGGTGCACCTCTCGAACGTGCACGCCCGAGAGGCGTTCCGGCACCGCAGCCTGCTCAGTGACGTCGCCACCGGGGTGATTGCGGGGCTGGGACCCGTCGGCTATTCGCTTGCTCTCCGCGGCTTGGTCCGGCATCTGCGCACAGCCTGACGCTGGTGCCTCCGGTCGCCGCGTCGTACAACCAGGAGCCCGGCCATGAAGCCCGACCAGGTCGAACAGATCCTCTCGATGATGAAGGAGTTCGGCGTCGCTGAGCTCGAACTTGAAGACGGCGACCACCGCCTCGCGGTGCGCATGCAGGGGGCCATGGCGGTCGCAGCCTCGGCGCCCGTCGCCGCCGCCGTCCAGCCGGCCGCGCCGGCGGCTGCCGCGCCGCCCGCTGCCGCCGCAGCTCCAGCGGGCGAGGTGGTCGAGTCGCCCATGGTCGGCACCTTCTACCGAGCCTCGAAGCCGGGCGCCGCGCCGTTCGTCAAGGTGGGCGACACCGTGTCTGTGGGCGCCACGCTGTGCATCATCGAGGCGATGAAGCTGATGAATGAGATCGAGAGTGACGTGGCCGGGACCATCGCCGAGGTGCTGGTCGAAGACGGCCAGCCGGTGCAGTTCGGTCAGCCTCTGTTCCGCGTCAGCTGAGGAGCACCCGTGGCCGAGCCCATCTGCTCCTTCGACAAGGTCCTCGTCGCCAACCGCGGCGAGATCGCGCTGCGGGTCATCCGCGCCTGCCGCGAGCTCGGCATCCGTACGGTCGCGGTGTACTCCGAGGTCGATGCCACCGCGCTGCATGTTCGGTTCGCCGACGAGGCGGTCTGCATCGGTCCGGCGCGGGCCACTGACAGCTACCTGAAGATCCCGCACGTCATCAGCGCCGCAGAGATCACGGGCGTCGACGCGGTGCACCCCGGCTACGGTTTTCTGGCCGAGAACATCGACTTCGCACGGGCCGTGCGCGCGCACGGCATGGAGTTCATCGGGCCCCGGGCCGAGCACCTGGCCACCTTCGGCGACAAGCTCTCGGCGAAAGACGCCGCGCGCGCCGCGGGGGTGCCCCTGCTCCCCGGCTCGGCGGGATCGGTGGCCGACGCCGACGAGGCGTCTCGTGTGGCGGCCGAGGTCGGCTACCCGGTGCTGCTCAAGGCTGCCTTCGGTGGCGGCGGCAAGGGCATGCGGGTGGTCGAAGACGAGGCGGCGCTGCGCCGCGCCTTCGACCTGACCTCCGCCGAGGCCGAGGCCAGCTTTGGCAACGGGGCGGTGTTCATCGAGCGCTTCCTCGCGCGACCCCGTCACGTCGAGGTGCAGGTCGCCGCAGACAAGCACGGCAACGCCATCCACCTGGGCACCCGCGACTGCTCCCTGCAGCGCCGCCATCAGAAGATCGTCGAAGAGGCCCCTGCGCCGAACCTCTCGCCGGCCCTGCGCGCCGCCATCTGTGAGGCGGCGGTTCGCCTGGTGGCCTCGGTCGACTACATCTCGGTGGGCACCTGCGAGTTCTTGGTCGACGGAGACGAGTTCTTCTTCCTCGAGGTCAACCCGCGCATCCAGGTCGAGCACTGCGTGACCGAGCAAGTCACCGGCGTCGACCTGGTCCAGCTGATGATCCGGATCGCTCAGAACGAGCCGCTCCCCATCACACAGGACCAGGTGACGATCACCGGCCACGCCATCGAGGCGCGGATCAACGCCGAGAACCCGTGGACCTTCGCCCCGTCGCCGGGCAAGATCACTGGCTACAACGCGCCGGGTGGACCCGGAATCCGAATCGACTCGGCCGTCCATGAGCATGCCGTCGTGCAGCCCTACTACGACTCGCTCGTGGCGAAGCTGATCAGCACGGGCACCGACCGCGCCCACGCCATCCGACGGCTGTCTGGTGCGATGCAGGAGTACGTGGTGGAGGGGATCCACACCACCCTTCCGCTGCAGCGTCTGCTCGTGAACGACCCGCTGTTCACCGACGTCCGGTACCATACGCGCATCGTGGACGGCTGGCTCAAGGAGCGACGCGACTCTGAGGGCTGAGCCGTCTGCCCCCCCGTGGAGGACAGCGCATGGCCATCGATCGCAACCGGCTCGAGCAGGAAGCCGTCAAGTTCCTGCAGAAGGGCAAGACCGAGCAGGCCATTCAGCGGTATCAGGCGTTGGTCCGGGACGACCCCCGCGACCGGCGCATTCGCCAGAAGCTGGCCGAGCTCTACCTGCAGGTGGGGCGGCACAAAGAGGCCGAGCAGCACCTGCGTCAGCTGGTGAAGTCGTTCGTGCGCAAGGGGCAAGAGCGTCAGGCGGTCCCGCTGATGAAGCAGCTGGTGAAGATGCTGCCCGAAGACACCGACGTCAAGGTGGAGCTGGGCGACTTGTTCATCACCACCGGCTTCCCCGAGCAGGCCCGGCCGCTCTACGAGGAGTGCCTCGAGATGCTCGAGCGCAACTACCCGGACAAGGCCGTCCCGGTGCTCGAGAAGATCATCCAGCTCTCGCCAGGCGAGCTGCCGTGGAAGATCAAGCTGGCCGAGCTGTATGAGGCGTCGAACTGGTCGGAGAAGGCGTCGAACGAGTGGGAGGTGTTGGCTGAGGAGTGCCGGCGGCTGGGGCGTCCCGACGATCGGGCCCGCTTCCTCGAGCTCTCGCTGCGGCAGCGCCCGGAGCGGCTGTCGGTCATGCAGGACGCCGCGGAGGCGCGGCTGGCGCTCGGCTCACCGCAAGAGGCGCTCACCCACCTTCAGGCGGCCTACGACGCAGACGCGTCGGATGTCCGCACCCTGATGCTGCTCGCCCGCGCGCTGACCGACCTCGGGCAGCCTGACAAGGCCCGGCCGGTGTGGCTCGCGGCCGCCCAGGCCCACGCGGATGCCGGCGACCCCATCGGTCAGACCGACGCCCTGAAGGCGGCCTTGGCGCTGGGAGACGACCCCACCTTGCGCGCGCAGCTCGGCGAGGCCGACACCGCCGCCGAGCGCTTTCGCCTGCGGCTCGACCAAGAGCCCTGGGCGGCGCCCGTGGGCAACGACGAGGTGCGGGTGGTGCTGCGCGCCAGCGTGCAGGCCCGGTACGGGTTCCCCGACAGGTCTCGGGCGACGCTCGAGGGCGCGGTCGGGAGCATCAAGGAGCGCCTGTCGGTGCGGGTCGCCCTCGCCGAGCTGCTCGCGACTCAGGGGCTCGACGCCGAGGCCTCCGATGTCCTGGCCGCGCTCGATCCCCCCGACACGGAGGCCGCTCGGCAGATCGAGCTGCGACGGTCGGTGCTCGAGGGCCGGGAGCCGGGCGAAGCCAGCGGCTTGGGTGGCGGCGACCCGCTGATCGACGACCTCGACGACGACCTCGACGACGACCTCGAAGACGACCTCGACGATGGACTCATCGACGACATGGACGATGATCTCATCGATGACATGGACGACGAGATCGACGACATGGATGACGTGACCGACCCGGGCGGGCTCCCGGCAGACCAGCCGGGTGACGACGGAGATGCTGAAGCAGAAGGCGACGCGCTCTTCGCCGCCGGCGACTTCGACGGCGCCCTCGCGGCCTACCGGCGGGGGCTCATCGCCGACCCGGCCAGCGAGAGCTTGCTCATGAAGCTGGGGGAGGTGATGGC
>JBDQIL010000286.1:0-5867 GCA_040264415.1 Myxococcota bacterium | reverse complement strand
GCTTCGGGGGCGGCCCCGACCTCGGCGACATCCTCAGCAGCATGTTCGGTGGGGGCATGGGCGGCGGCCCGGCCGGCGGCTTCAGCGGCGGGATGGGCGGCGGCGGCATGCCGGGCGGCTTCGCCGGCGCCGGGCGCGGCTACGGCGGCCGCGGCGGCAACCAGCGCGGCCGCGACCTCGAAGGCGACGTGCGCGTGCACGTGGGCCAGGTGTTGCGCGGCGACCCGGTCGAGGTCACCGTGCGACGGCCGGTCTACCAGGGCGACGGCTCGGTGCGGATGAGTCAGAGCACGCTCAAGGTGCGGGTGCCCGAAGGCATCGACGACGGCGGCGTGGTGCGGCTGCGGGGCAAGGGCGCCCCGGGGCGCGGGGGCGCGCCCGCGGGCGACCTGCTCCTCAAGGTCCACCTCACCCCCAGCCCCTACCTGCGCAAAGAGGGCGAAGACCTCTACATGGACGTGCCCCTGACCGTCGCCGAGGCGCTGGGCGGCGCCCGCATCGAGGTGCCCACCCTCGACGGCCCGGTGCGCGTGAAGGTGCCGGCGGGCGCGACCTCTGGCCAGAAGATGCGGCTGCGGGGCAAGGGGGTGCTCAAGCCCGGCGGGCGCGGCGATCTCTACCTCGTGCTGCGCCCCACGGTGCCCGAGACCGACGACCCAGAGGCCCTTCAGGCTGCCGAAGCCCTCGACCGCTTCTACGACGGCGACATCCGGGCGGGCCTGGAGCTCTGATCGGCTGCGACCGCCGGGCGAGGCCGGCATCGGCGTGGGTGGAGGTCCTCTCTTGCGCTTGATCCCCACCCTCGCCGTGCTCGCGGCCTGCACGCCCGACTGCCCGCCGGGCTCGGCCCGGGCGGCCGATGGGCTGTGCACCCTGACCGACCTCCCCGACTCGGGCGGCCCAACGTCCGACGGCACGGACGGCGACCCCGACGGCGCCGACGGCGCCGACGCTCCCATCGACTGGCAGACCCTCGACGCGGTCTGCGAAGCGCCGGGCGACCTGGGCCGCAACCCGGTGTCGCTCACCGGCGAGGTCGAGCTGCAGCGCTCCGCCTTCATCGAGCTGGTGGACCTCGCCATCGACCTCGACCGGGGGCTCGCCTTCGGGGCGGGGCAGGGCGGCTTCGTGGTGGCCGATGTCTCCGACCCTGCGGCGCCCGTCTTCCAGTCGGCGGGGGCCCCGCGCGACTTCTTCCTGCGGTTCTACCGGGTGGCCATCGGCGCGAGCCGCATCGTCTACACCACCCACCGTGACTACGGTCTCGTGGCCTGGGACACCGCCAACCCGGAGAGCCCCCGGGTCACCCACGCGCTGAACGCCCGCGACCTGTCGGGCATGGCCGTGTCGGGCGACCACCTCTACGTGGTCACCCATGGTGGCGAGCTGGTGACCTTCGACGCGAGCAGCCCCGACCTGCCGGTCGAGGTGGCCCGCACCGGCGGGCTGGCCAACGCCTGGCAGCCGCTGGTCTCGGGAGACCGCCTCTACGTCGCCGACAACACCGCCGGCGTGGTGGTCTTCGATCGGTCGGAGCCCGCCGCTCCGGCCCACGTGGCCACGGTCGAGGCCCAGGGTGGGGTGCAGGAGCTCGCCATCTCCGACGACGGCAGCACGCTGTATGCGGCCGTGGGCGGCGCGGGGGTCGAGGTGTTCAGCCTCGCCGACCCCGACGCCCCGGCGTCCATCGGGCTCGTCGACCTGCACTACTCGGTCCTCTCGGTCGACACCGACGGAGACGTGCTCTGGGCCGCCAACCAGCAAGACGTCGCCGCCATCGACATCTCGCGTCCCCGCAGCCCGTCGCCGCTGGGCACCAAGGAGACCCGCCAGTGGGCCATGCATGTGGCTGCGGCGGGCGGCCAGGCGTGGGTCGGAGACTGGGGCTGGCTGGCCTCGTACGCGGTCGACGCCGACGCGGTCGAGCCCGACGTCGACCCCGCCGCGACGTCGCTGTACCTCGCAGAGGAGGGCGGTGAGATCGAGCTGTCCATCGCGAACCTCGGGGCCGGCGACCTCGATCTGCTCGGGGCCACGAGCGACGATGACCGCGTGACGCTCGCCGTGAGCGACGCGGTGGTGGCGCCCGGCGAGTCGGCGTTGCTGCGGGTCACCTACAGCGGGGGCGGGGGCCTCGACGCCGAGCTTTGCCTCTCGACCAACGACCCCGACGAGCCCCTGCAGACCCTGAGCGTCGTCGACGGCGGCGACGTGTCGTCGGGCGCCTACCTGGGCACCGCCGCCCGAGACTTCGAGCTCGGCGGGCTCGACGGGGAGCGCTACCGCCTCTCTGAGCAGCTCGGCCACCCGGTCGTGCTGGTCTACTTCGCCACATGGTGACCGGTCTGTCCGTCCGAGGTCTCGGACATCGAACACAGCATCTGGCGAGAATACGAGGCGCGCGGCGTTCGGGTGTGGGGCATCGCGAGCCAGGAGCCCCGCGAGGCGGTGCAGACCTTCGTCGATCAGTACGGCATCACCTTCCCCGTGCTGCTCGACGAGGACGGCTCGCTGCTGGGCCTCTATCGGCAAGACTCGGCCTTCCCGAGCGCGGCCTACCCGCAAGACTGGGTCATCGACTCGGACGGGCTGGTGGTCTATGTCAACAACGGCTTCGAGCTCGACGCCATGGTGACCGTGCTCGAAGGCGACCTGGGCGACTGACCCGCCCCTGCCACGCCGCCTCGGATTGCGCTACCTGCGGCCGATGAACGGCTCCGAACCCTTCCGTGTGTTGAGCGCCGTCAACCCCGGTCGGGTGGCGGTCGATGTGCCGTGGGCCGACCCCGAGCGGGTGGCGGCGGCGGTGGCTGACCGCCCCGGCACCCTCTGGCTCGACTGCGTCGATGGCAGCGACTGGAGCTACGTGCTGACCGATCCCATGTCGGTGGCGACCGTCTCGGACGGCCCCGACCCCTTCGCCGAGGCCCGCGCGTCCCTGCGGCGGCTGCGAACCCGGCGGCGCTCCCCGGCCCTCGACCGCCTGCTGCCCCCCTTCGTGGGTGGCCTCGCCGGGCTCTTCGGCTACGAGCTGGGCCGGCGCCTCGAGCCCAGCCTGGCCACGGCCCCGCTGCCCACGGGCGGTCCGGTCCTTCCCGAGCTCTGGCTGGGTCTGTACCGCGACGTGGTGGCCTTCGATCCGGCCAGCCGCCGGGTGCGGGTCGTGTGTCAGCCCTGGGGGACCGGGCCGGCGCCAGCCGAGCGAGCGGCGGCGTGGCGCGGGCGACTCGAGGCGGCGCGGGGCGCCGACCTGCCGCCCCCGACAGCGCCAGCGGGCGCGCTGAGCCGCGACCGCGACGCGACCGCCTACGCCAAACAGGTCGATGCGGTGGTCGAGCGCATCCGGGCGGGCGAGATCTACCAGGCCAACCTCAGCCAGCGCTTCACCCTTCGGCCGCGGGGCCCCCTCGACCCCTTCGCGCTGTACCGGCGGCTTCGGGCCGTGGCCCGCCCCGCCCGGGGGGCCTTCCTGCAGCTGGGCGAGGCGGGCTGGGTGGCGTCGGCGTCGCCCGAGCGGCTCGTGCGGGTGCAGAATGGTCACGCCGAGGCGGCTCCCATCAAGGGGACGCGCCCCCGTGGGGCCGACCCCGCCGCCGACGCCGCGGCGCTGGCGGCCCTGCTCGCCAGCCCCAAAGACCGCGCTGAGAACGTCATGATCGTCGATCTGCTGCGCAATGACCTGTCGAGGGTCTGTGCCGACGGGTCGATCGGCGTGCCCGCCCTCTGCGCCCCCGTCACGCTGCCGACCGTCCACCACCTGATCTCGCGGGTGACCGGGCGGGCGCGGCCGGGCGTGGGCCCGTTCGACGTCATCTCGGCGCTCTTCCCGGGGGGCAGCATCACCGGCGCCCCGAAGGTGCAGGCCATGCGGGTCATCGCCGAGCTCGAGCCCACCCGGCGGGGGCCCTACTGCGGGAGCATCGGCTGGGTCGGCGCCAACGGCGACCTCGATCTCAACATCGGCATCCGCACGGCCTGCCCCCACGTCGATGGTCAGGTGGCCTTCCCGGCGGGTGGAGGGGTGGTCTTCGACTCGTCGGCGCCCGACGAGGAGGCCGAGACCCGGGCGAAGGCGCGCGCCTTCGCCGAGGCCGCCGGTCAGCTGCCGCCCTGGGAGTCCGGCCCGTGATCGTGGTCGTCGACAACTACGACTCGTTCGTCTACAACCTCGCTCGCTACCTGGGCGAGCTGGGCGCGCCCCGGGTGGTGGTTCGTCACGACGAGGTGACGGTGGACTATATCGCCGGGTTGAACCCGGCTGGCGTGGTGCTGGGCCCCGGGCCGCGGGCGCCCGACCAGGCCGGCGTGTGCCTGGGTGTGGTGGAGCGCCTGTCGGGCGTGGTGCCCATCCTGGGCGTGTGCCTGGGCCATCAGGCGGTGGTGCAGGCCTTCGGCGGGCGGGTGCGCCGTGCCGGGCGGCCCCGGCACGGCATGGCCTCCGACGTGCACCACGACGGGCGGGGCCTCTTTCGGGGGCTGCCGCGTCCGATGCCGGTGGGGCGCTACCACTCGCTGGTCGCCGACCCGGCCCCGGGCGGCCCGCTGCGGGTGGTGGCCCGCTCGCTCGACGACGACGAGGTGATGGCGGTGGCCCACGCCACGCACCCCACCTGGGGCGTGCAGTTCCACCCCGAGAGCGTGCTCACGCCCGACGGGCGGGCGCTGCTCGCGAACTTCTTGGGCCTCGTGGCGCGCTGTGGGCGGTGAGCGCTCGCCCGTCGCTCAGATGCCGAGCAGGGTGAGGATGGCGGTGACGATGCCCATGAGGCCCTCGCCAGCCACCAGCCCCGAGGCCACGGCGAAGGCGAGGTCTTTGGCCTGCAGGGGGCGGGAGCGCTCCCAGACCACCAGCAGCATCGAGCCCGCGAACATGGCGACCGCGTAGTAGGCGGGCACGATGAAGGCGATACCGAAGGCCAGCCCGCTTGGCAGCCACTTCGTGAGGCCCTTGGGGCCCAGCTTGCGGACCACCGCCATGATCACGCCGAAGGCGAAGCCCGCCCCCACCGCCGCGGTGGCGCCGGCTGGCATGGCCTCGAAGCCCTGAGCGAGCAGCTCGGCCATGGCCTTCCAGGCGTGGGCCGCCGGGGCGGGGATCTCTTCTCCGCCGATGTCGTAGGCGGCGTCGAACAGCGCGTAGATCGGCACACACGACAGCACGCCCGCCGCGATGCCCACCAGCTGGGCCTTGAACTGCTGCCTCGGGCTGGCGCCGAGCAGGTGGCCGGTCTTGAGGTCTTGCATCATGTCGCCGGCCTGCGACGCGCCGGCGCCCGTGATGGCGGCGGCCATGAGGTTCGTGCCCATGGCTCCCGGCGCGATGGCGCCGTAGACGAGCTGGGTGACCTTGCCCATGCCGCCGATGGGGTTGATGTCGGTCTCGCCGGTGGAGCGGACCGCGATCATCGACAGCACGCTCGACATCGCGATGGCCACCAGCGTGAGGTACCAGGGGATGTCGAAGACCACCGCGGCCACGATGGTGGTGGCCACGGTGCTCACGGCCAGGCCGCCGATCCACCAGGCGTCGGGGATGCGCTGCGAGGCGTCCTCGGTGACCGCATTCGCGGCGCTGGGGTCGCGCTTCTTGAACGTGTTGAGGATGGTGCGCCACGACAGGGCGAGCTGGGTGAGCGCGTCAGCCACCATGATGGCGACGCCTGGCCAGAGGATCCAGCCGCGGGCGCCGTCGGCGTACGACATGATCTTGCCGGGGGCGTAGCCTTGGGCTTGCGCCCACGGCCCGAGGATGCCCCACGAGACCACGGCGCCGAGCAGCAGGCTCGCGCCCACGCGCGGGCCGATGAGGATGCCGGCGCCGGTCATGAGCGGGCTGAGCAGCAGCGAGAAGCCCCACGCGCTCATGG
>JBDQIL010000285.1:0-5895 GCA_040264415.1 Myxococcota bacterium | reverse complement strand
CGCCCGTAGCGAACGTCGTCCTGGTATTTGCTCCAGCCATAGTCGAGCAGTTCGCTGCTGATATCGACGTTGTCTCCCTGGTGGAACTGATTGTCGCAAGGTGGTGCCGGTGTCGCCGGATCGCTGTCACATTCAACGACACCATCGACAGTGACACCGGTAATAACAGATCGCTGCTCGTCAGCGCCGACGGCGTCACAGCCTTTAACGATACCATCGGTGGCATCGACTACGTCGCCCACGAGGCCCGCGGCAGCGTCACCCGGTTCCTGACAGACCACGGCGACCGTACGCTCTTCGTCAACGGCTTCGAGGTGCGCAGCATCGCCCACGCCCGGTGCCGACAGCTCCTCTTCACGGGCTCGGCCGAGAGCGGCACCGACGACTGGCCGTCCACCCTCGCGGCGGCCGCCGCAGACCGCCCGCTGCTGCCCTGCCTCGTCGCCTCGGGGCCCACCTATGCGACCGCCCACGCCAGCGCGGTGGTGCGCCTGGGCGAAACCGGTCAGCTCTCCGGCTTGCTCGACGGCACGGCTCTCTCTCAGGCCGACCGCGCCATCGCCCCGCCAGGCGCAGCCCTCGACGCGCTGCTCGACGCCCACGCGCGCGGGCGCGCGGTGGCCGCGGTCAACGCCGCGGGCGACGCCCGGGCCGCCCACGTGGCCGCACGCCGCCTCGACGCCCTCGACGATCTGGCCGACCTGGTGGAGATCTCCGACGGGGTCGACCTGTCGGTGGATCCCAGCCGCAGCTTCCAGAGCGCCGTGCAGCCCGTGCTCGACGGGCTCGAGCTGGGCCTCGCCCGCTGCGGCGTGCTGCAGCACCGCGGGGTCAACGACAGCGGCTGGGACACCCACAACGCCAACGACATGCACCAGTCGGGGCACTTCTCGCTGCTCTTCGGCGACCTGATGCTGCTCATGGCCGAGCTCGACGCCCGCTCCGGCCCCGGCGGCGGCCGGCTCTCCGATGAGACCACGGTGGTGGTGCTCAGCGAGATGGGTCGCGCGCCCTGGATCAACCTGCACGACGGCAAGGACCACTGGACCTGGACCAGCGCGATGCTCATCGGCGGGGGGGTCCGCGGCGATCGCGTGCTGGGCGGCATCGACGGCGCGGGCGTGGGGCTGCCCGTCGAGCCCACGACCGGCGCGCCCGACCGCAGCGGTCAGCGCCTGACCTCGGCACACCTCGGCGCGAGCCTGCTGGCCTTGGGGGGCGTGGATCCCGGCCCCGTCTTGCCCGGCGTGGCGCCCCTGGCGCTCACGTGAGCGGGGCGCATCCGGGCCGAGGCGACCCCCGCGCCTAGTCTTCGGGGGGCGCGGTGAAGTATCGGGTGGACTGCAGCTCGGGGCAGGCCACGGCGCGGATCAGGCCCTTGCCGGTGCCGCGAGCGCCGGAGTTGCCGAGCTCCTCGTCGTAGGGGAAGACCCCGATGAACTCGTCGGGCTCGATGAGCACCTCGTGGCCGCCGCCCGCGGTCTCGAGGCCCGTGATCTCGCCCTCGTTGACCTGGCCCTGGAACCAGCGGGGCGTGTCTTCGGGGTCGGAGCCCGTGTCCACCGACCCGTCATCTTGCCAGAACCAGCCCGTGGTGCTGCCCACGGTGGTGTTGACCCACCCGCCGTAGCCGAAGCTGCACTCGACGAAGCCCGACACGCTGCCGCCGCTCGACAGCGACAGCGCGTTGCCATCGGACCAGGTGCCGAACGAGGGCCGAAACAGCTGCAGCGTGAGGTTGCAGACGTTGTCGGGGAAGAGCGCGGACGGGTCGTTGCCGTCGTTGTTGAGGTAGCCGACCACCCCGGCGCAGGTCGCGTCTGGGCTGCTCGACATGTAGATCAGCAGCAGGTTTCCGCCGGTCACCTCAGAGCTGGCCTCATGCGAGAAGGCCGTCCAGGCCTCGATCTCACCGTCGACGATGCCCGGGATGCTCACGGTGCCGTTGAGCGCGTCGTCGGGCAGGCTGGTGCTGCCGTCGCCGCCATCGGACCCATCGCCGCCGCCGTCGGCGCCGTCGCCTGCGCCATCCGCGCCGTCGCCCGCGCCGTCCGCGCCGTCGCCCGCGCCGTCCGCGCCGTCGCCAGCGCCGTCGGCGCCGTCGGCGCCAACACCGCCGCTCGCCACGCACGCGTCGGTCTCGGCATTGGCTTAGTAGCCGGCGGGGCACTTGTCGCCGCAGGCGTGCAGCGCGAGCAGGGAGGCAGGGGCGAGCAGGAGGCGGCGCATGGGCCCTCCGGGACCGGGGGAGTCGGTAGAGGTAATGCCGCCATCGTAGCCGCTCGCGGACCGCTCTGCCGCTCCGACGGGCCCTCAGCGCACCTCGCGGCCCCGCAGGTCGTCGGCGACCCGCCGGTAGCCCTTGGCGATCCCGCGAAGGACCCCCACCTTCTGGCCGGGCGGGGCGCGCAGCAGCCCCACGCCCACGTAGAAGGCGCTGATGCCGAGGTTGGTCCACGCGAAGGCCGCGATCTCGCGCGGGCCCTTGGGGACGTGCTTCCGAAAGAAGTAGAAGCGGCTGTAGATGAGCCGGCCCACCCGATCGCCGCGGTCGGGCCTCGCGCGCTTCGAGCGGGAGTGGAAGAGGCGCGCGTGGGGGGTGTGCACGAGGGTCCAGTCGCGGGCGACGCGGAAGCTGAACTCCACATCCTCGAACATGGTGTAGCCGGGCAGGTACTCATCGAACCGGTGGGCGCCGATGGCCTCGCGTCGGTAGGCGGCGCGGCCCGAGCTGGCGAGCGGCACCGCCACCGGTCGGGACGGCTCCATCAGCCACCGTGGGCCCCCCGAGGTGCTGATGCTCGCGGCGTCCCCCGAGACCGCGTGGGTCATGCCGAACATCTGGAAGTAGCGCTGCTGCCAGCCCCGCCGGCGCGGCGGGCTGGTGAAGGTGCCGAGCACGCAGCCGACCGGGGGATCGAAGGGCAGGTCGAAGGCCTCGATGCTGCGCTCGATGTAGTCGGGCTCGAGCAGCACGTCGTCTTCGAGCAGGAACAGCAGGTCGCCGCGGGCCTGGTCGAGCGCGCGGTTGCGCTGCAGCGAGGTGCCGGCCGCGCTGCGGCTGTAGCGCAGGGCCACCCCGCTGCCGTCGAGGGCGCGCTGCAGGGCGGACTCGAGGTCGGGCACGCTGCCCGCGTCGACGATGATCAGCTCGTCGGGGACCACGGTCTGCGCCACGAGGGTTCGGACGAAGGCCAACAGGTCATCGCGTCGGTCCAGCGTCGGGACGATGGCGGAGATGAGCGGGCGGGCTGCCACGCGGTGCGCTCCTGCGCGCTTCGGTGGGCGCGGTCTAACTGGCGAGGACAATGCCCAGCAGCACTGCCAGCACCACCACCGTGCCGTAGAGGAGCCAGGTGCGGCGCTGCACCGCGATCGACGGCGCGAGCTGGGTGGGGCGGCCGCGCCGACGGCGCATGCGGATCTCGTACTCCTCCGGCGTCAGCCAGATCTCTCGGCCCGTCGAGTCTACGTAGAGCTTGTAGCCGTGCTCCTTGTAGAAGTCGTCGCGCACCTTCTCCTTCAGCTCGCTCATGGCGATCTGCTTCTCGGTGCGGCGGGCCTCTTCTTCTCGGGCGCGCACCCGAGCGCGGTTCTTCTCGAGCTCTTCGAGGCGCCGGGCGTGCTGGTCTTCCATCTCGCGACGGAACTGCTCCTCCAGCTGCTTCTTTTCGTCGCTCTCGAGGGACACGCGCTCCTCCTGCTCGGTTCAGGGTAACGCCTTGCGCGCTCCATCGTGGTCGCCCGCTTTGCAGCCGAGGGCCTACCGCTTCCAGCTCGAGAGATCTCGGTCGAGCAAGGCCTCGAGGCGCTCGACCTCGGGGCGCAGGTCGGCGCGCAGGCGCCCGCGCAGATCGTCGGACATGGGCTCGCGGGGGGCGTAGACGATGTTGGCGCGCCGCAGGGCGCGGATGGCGAGCCCCACGCCCGGGACCGGCGCGGGATCGACTCCCTCCAGCACGCGGCGGCGGGGCGGTGAGAAGACGAAGTCCCGCAGGGCGGCGCTCTTGACCGACCGGTTGCTGTTGCGAGAGCGCTTCGACGCTGAGATGACCTCATCTTTGCCGGCGAAGTCCACCGGCAGGTCGAGGAAGGAGAGGACGTCGTCGTAGACCCGCTCGGAGTCGGCCCGGAACTCGTCGTTGATCACCACCTTCACCCGGTCGCGCCCGAAGGCGTCGAAGTAGCGGGCCACCTGCTGGGCGTAGGCGGTGTGGTGTCGGTAGCGCAGGGCCACCGCCGGGATGCACCAGGGCTCGGTGCGGCGACCGGCGGCCCGGTCGGCCTCTGCGGCCAGCGCCGCCTCGAAGTCGGCCTCGCGCTCGTCGCCCGTGAAGACGAGGTGGCTGTGCAGGGAGTGCAGCCACGACACCGGGTCGCGCAGCATCAGCAGGATGCGAGGCTCGGAGGTCTCGTTGGCGGCACAGAAGGCCCGGATCTCGTCGGCTGCGCGGGCGCTCGCCAGGTACCAGGTGCTCGCCTCGCCCACCCGTCGGGCCTCGCCTGCGCCGCGGAAGTGGTCGAGGTAGTTGTCGAGAGACCGCGGCGGGTCGTGGTAGCCGAGGTCGGAGCCGAAGTAGTGCAGCTCCTTGCGCGCCATGAAGATGTCGGGGTGGCCCGAGAGGTAGCTGTCGAGCAGCCCCGAGCCCGAGCGCGGGTGGCCGACGAAGAAGAAGTCGGGGGGCCGCGGCGCCGGCTGAACGGCGCGGAGGAGGGGGCTGAGCAGGGGGAGGTGGATCACGCGCGCTCCGAGAGGATGGTGCGCCAGAGCGCGGCGACCTGGGCCACGACCACATCGACGTCGAAGCAGTCGCGGGCGCGGGCCGCGCCGGCCGCGCCGAGCGCCCGGGCGTGGGCGCCGTCCGACAGCAGGCTGCCCAGCCGATCGGCCAGGGCGACCGTGTCGCCAGGCGGCACGAGGTAGCCCGTCTCACCGTCGATCACGGCCTCCGGGATGCCGGCGATGGGGGTGGAGACGACCGGCAGGCCCCCGGCCATGGCCTCGAGGATGCTCATGGGCAGGCCCTCGTGGTAGCTGGGCAGGCAGTAGACGGTGGCCTGGTCGAAGGCCGCCTGCTTGTCGGCGCCGCTCACCCAGCCGAGCACGTCGCACGACCGCGCGACCCCGAGCTCGTCGAGCAGCGACCGCAGGGCGTCGACCTCTCCGTTTCCGCCGAAGACGAAGCGGGCGCCGGGCGCCCGCTCGAGGGCGGCCGGGATGGAGCGCGCCAGATCGAAGGTGCCCTTGCGGTCGCCCACGATGCCCATGAACAAGCACACCGGTGGGGCGGTCGCCGCGCGGGGTCGCCCGCCGAAGTCAGCCACGCGGACCGGGTTGTAGACGACCGCGATCCGCGCCTCGGGCCCGGCGAGCCGCCGCACCGTCTCCGCCATCGCGTGACTGAGCACGACCACCCGATCCACCCGGCGGAAGGCCCGCCGCATGGCCTGGGCGTGCACCGCGCGGGCGGCCGCGAAGCCGTCGAGGTCGGGGGCGTGGATGTGAATGACCACCGGCAGCCCCACCGCGAGGGCCTCTTCGATGTAGATCAGCTTGCGGTAGAAGCTGGTGAAGTAGCTCAGGTGGACGTGGACGACGTCGGGGCGCCAGCCGCCGGCGAGGCGCCGCACGAAGCGCGCTTGCTGCCGCACCATGTGCAGGCTGCGACGAGCGGGGCTGCCCTGGTCGGTCATCGTCTCGATGAACTCGATCTCGCAGGCGCCCCAGGCCGCCGATCCGAGCCAGAGCTGGTTGACCGTGCTGATGCCGCCGCGGGCGTCGAGGGCCGGCCCCAGGACCGCGGCCTTGACGGGATCCGAGTCGGACGGGCCGGTCATGGTCGCTCCGGGCGGGGGCGGACCAGGGTATCCCGGACTGCGGGGAGACGGGGGAGG
>JBDQIL010000284.1:0-5919 GCA_040264415.1 Myxococcota bacterium | reverse complement strand
CCGGGCTCCAGCGGGCGCCAGGCCCGCGAGTGCCCGCCGCCCAGGCCCAGAGCGAGCCGCGGGGGGGCCTGCCGATGGACGACCCCACCGAAGAGGTCTCCAACCCAGCCATCGGCCCCGCCCCCAGCCGTCCGCCCGACGGTCTCTGGGAGCCGGCGGTGGGCCCCCCCGCGGCTCGCTCTGGGCCTGGGCGGCGGCCGCTCGATGGCCTGGCGCGAGCTCGAGCACGGCGGAGAGCAGCGCCCGTCGGTGGGCGCTGGACGGACTGGTCTGCGCGACCTCCATCAGGGCCTGCACCACGCGGGGCCGGGCGCGCTCGGGCTGCAGGGCGCGCAGGCTGGCGATTCGCCGGAGCGCCGCATCGACCTCGCCCGCCTGCAGCTCGACCTCGACCAGACGCTCGTCTGCTGCGCCGTGGTTGGGGTTTCGCTGCAGCGTGAGCTTGAGGTCGGCGCGCGCCTCTTCGGTGCGGCCTTGCCCGAGGCGCGTGAGGGCACGACTGTAGGCGGCCTGGGCGGCGGGTCGAAGCCGATCCAGCTCGGCCTGCACCCGCGACATCGGGCGGCGGTTGCGCACCCACCGCCGGGCGAGGGGCACCCGCCACTCCAGGGTGTGCGGCGCGGGCTCGAGCAGGCCCCAGGCGCGCAGCTGCCTCGGCGCGCTCTCGAGCTCGGGCGTGATCGACCGCGCTCCGCCATCGTGCAGCAACGCCGCCAGATCTGCGACGGCGGGTGCGGGTGGATCGCGGGGCGCCAGCGCCGCAGCGACCACCCGCGCGCCGGGCTCGAGGCCGGCCCACAGCCACTCGAAGTGGTCGCCGGCGAGCTCGAGGGCCCGGGGCACCGCCGCCTTGAGGGTCTCGGCGGTGATGGTGGGGGCGCCGCTGTCGGTGCCCACCCAGGCCGTGGTCCAGGCGGCCGCGAGGAGCGAGGTGGTGAGCGCCGGCTGTCCGCGAGCCTGCCACCAGACCTCCTCATAGGCCTCGGGCGACCAGACGACGCCGTGGCGCCCGTCGGACAGCCGCACCAGATCTCGCACGGCCCGACGAGACAGCCCGCCCAGCGACTGCGAGCGGGCCGCGGGGAAGACCCGCCGCAGCAGCGCCTCGTCGATCCCCCAGGTGCGGCCCACCGCCACCACGAGGCCGAGGCGACCGGGCCACGCCTGTCGACAGCGGGCGAGCCAGGGCAGCAGCGCCTCGGCGGTGCTGTCTCCGTCGCCCCTCGCTTCTGCATCGAACTCGTCGATGAGCAGCACCAAGCGGCCCTGATCGCCCAGGTGGCGGAGCGTCAGCGGCAGCCAGTACTCGACGAAGAAGCGCGCGGGGTCGGAGCCGGGGTCGGGCGCGGTGAGCTCGAGCCGGCAGGCGATGAGGTCGATGAGGTCGCGCGCCGTCTCCCCCAGGGGCTGCTCTTCGCGAGGGCCGGGGTCGAAGCGCACGGGCAGCAGGTCGGGGGCGTTGTGCAGGTGGCCGTGCAGCGCGTCGAGCAGCGAGGTCTTTCCGCTGAGGCGGCCGCCATGGATCAGCAGGGGCGGAGCGTCGGGGCGCCGAAGGCCCATGCTGAGCGCGCCGAGCTCTGCCTCTCGTCCGACGAAGGACGCGGTTCCCCCCACAGAGCCGGTGGTCGGGTACGGGTTGTCGGGGGGATGCACACCGCCAGGGTAGCGCAGGGCCGACGCCGCCACCATCTGCGTCAGTAGTTGGGGGTGATGCCCCAGAGGGTCACGCCGTCGTCGACCTCGCCGTAGGCGTCGTCCACCGTCTCGTCGAGGTAGCGGATGCGCCAGATGGTGCGGAAGTCACCGCCCTTGGCCGTGGCGTAGAGCTCGTCGTGGTCGGCGTCGTCGGAGAGGCCCAGCGGGATGACGTTGTTGTTGGACCACGCGATCTGCTGCACGAAGTCGTTGGCGGCGGGGTCGAAGCCGTGGATGGCGAACTCGCCGGTCTCGAAGCTGCCGAGTATCACGCGCCAGCCGTCGGCGCCCATCCGGGCGAGCGCGACCCCCCGAAGCCCGTCCCAGTTGGCGAGCCCGGCCGAGACATCAACCGCCCGGCGCACCTCGAAGCCGTCGGCCTCCGACCAGGTCGCGAAGCCGCCGAGCAGCCCCAAGATGGCGACCTCGCCGGTCAGCAGGTCGACCGACATGTCTTGGGCGTGGAGCTGCCAGGTCTCTTCGTCGGCGAAGTCGGCGCCCCACGACGAGAGGACCGAGGTGGTGCCGTCGCGGTCGACGCGGAGCAGCGAATCCTGGGTGAGGGCGAGGTAGTAGCCATCGGGGTGGGTGGCGACGCTCCGCACCAGCGCGCCGAACCAGTGGAAGGTGTCGTCGGTCGGGTCGGAGTTCTCGTGGGTGGGGTCGGAGACGGTGGTCAGGATGTTGGTGGTGCCGTCGGCCGCCACCTCGGCGATGGCTGCGGGCGCGTACTCGAAGCTCGCGCCGCTCCCGGAGATGTTGTGGAAGGCGGTGGAGACCACCACCACGTAGTTGTCGTCGAGGCCGTGGTCGAGGCTGTACGGCACGAGGTCGTCGGGCAGGGAGATGCTGCCGTCGAGTGTGGCGATGGTGTCGAACAGCAGGATGCGGGACGTGCCGCCCTCCACCTGCTCAGCCACCGAGTAGCCTGCCCACTCCTCGTCGATGCGGCCGTCGCAGTCGTTGTCGATGCCGTCGAAGATGTCCTCCTCTCGGGCCGGGTTGACGCCGATGTCGTCGTCGTCGCAGTCGCCGTCTTCGACCGTGAAGCCGTCGCCGTCGGCGTCGGTGCCGGTGGAGCCGTCGGCGCCGTCGCTCGAGCCGTCGGCGCCGTCGCCGCCGGCGCCGCTGTCGCCGTTCGCTCCCACAGGGTCGGACGTGCCCGAGCAGGCGAGGGCGAGGGCGAGGGGCAGGGCCAGGAGGGTGCGCATGAGGGCTCCGGTGCGAGCCGGGATGGTAGCGCCTGTGCGGGGGCAGCCGCCAGCCGTCCGCCGCCGCGCGATCCCGCCGGCTCGCCGGGATACGGGCCGCGGCATGAAGGGTTGGCATCGGATCCTCGTCGTCACCGCAGGGGTCGCCATCGGCGCCGCCGCTCTGGTGGTGACGTCGGGCGCGGTCGACCGCGCGCCCCCCGACCTCGCCGGCACCCTGCTGCAGTCGGGGCCCGTGGCGTCTCAGCTCACCTTCGCCGTGACGGTGCGCGACGTGGCCCCGGGTGTGCGGGGCTGGAGCGCGTCGATCGATGGGCAGCCGGCCGACGTCACGCTCGACGGCGGGCAGGCGGTCGTGTCGCTCGACGGGCTCTCCGACGGCCCCCACACGCTCCAGGTGGCCGCCTGGGATGGCGCCTGGTCCCCCAACTTCTCTCGGGTGGAGCGGCCCTTCGCGGTGGACGCCACGCCGCCCGAGCTGAGCGTGGCGGCCCGCTCGACCCAGGCGGTCCAGGGCCGGGCGCTGTCGGTGCTTCTCGCCGCCAACGAGCCCATCGAGGCGCCCGAGGGCGAGCTGTTCGGCGCGCCCCTGACCTTTCACCTCCTCGACGAGGTGGGGCTGTACTGGCGCGCCCTGGTCGGCGTGCCGCTCGACGCCGAGCCCGGCACCACGTCATTGTCGGTGACGGGCGCCGATCCAGCCGGAAACCGCACCTTGGGTGCGCTCGACATCGAGGTCGCCCCGGGCAACTACCGCCGGGGAGGGACCATCAAGCTCCGCCCCGACCAGGTGGCCGCCCGCAACGACGAGGCCGCCAAGGCGCGGATGCGCAAGGAGCGCGACGCCGCCTACGCGTGGCCCCATGCCGCCCAGCTGTGGCGCGGGCCGATGCTCCGTCCGGTCGAGCGCGGCCGCATCTCGTCGCCCTTCGGCAAGTACCGCACTTACTCCGACGGAAAGAAGAGCCACCACACCGGCACCGACATCGCGGCCCCCACCGGCACGCCGGTGCTCGCAGCCAACGCGGGCGAGGTGCGGTTCGCAGGCGAGCAGGCCATCTTCGGCAAGGTGGTGATCGTGCACCACGGCCAGGGCCTGTCCACGTCGTACAACCACCTGAGCCGCGTCGACGTCGCCGTGGGCCAGCGGCTGACCCGGGGCGAGCCGGTGGGCGCGGTGGGCACCACGGGGCAATCCACCGGCCCGCACCTGCACTGGGGCGTCATCGTGGGCGACGTGCCGGTCGACGGCATGCCGCTGCTCGACGACGGGCTCGAGCCGGACGAAGACACCGCCTGGGTGGCCGTGGGCGGCGGCTGACGGCGCCGCTCAGCGGCAGGACTGGGCGAAGCTCGAGTACTCGGGGTCGCAGCTGGCGCCGCACGACGAGATCAGGCAGCTGATGGGGTCGGAGCTCAGCAGACAGAGCGCGTAGCAGACGCCGTCATAGGTGGCGTCGCAGTCGCTCACGTAGTTGCCCGAGCCACCACACGAGGGGACCGAGCCGCTCCACCCGGCGCCGTTGACGTCACACGAGATGCCCGAGATGGTGCCCCAAGAGCAGCCGCCGGTGGTGCCGGTGTACTGGCGCTCCTCGCTGCCCGAGCAGTCGTAGTCGTACGAGCCGTCGCCGCGGTGGCTGTTGAACCAGCCGGTCTGGCGCGGGTTGGCGTTGGCGTTGTTGTCGTAGCAGTCGGTGGAGTCGATGCCCGTGTAGGGGAAGGCCCCGGCGTCGCACCAGCACTGGGTGGCGCCGGCCACGCCATAGGTGTCGCCGTCATTGTCGTAGTAGAAGGCGCCACACCCGATCGCGTTCTGCTCGTTGAGCACGCCGTTGCAGTTGTTGTCGACGCTGTTGTGGCAGATCTCGGTGGCGCCGGGGTTCACGGTGTAGTCGGCGTCGTTGCAGTCGGGGATGGTGCCCGAGGCGTTGATGCAGGGCGGAGACTCACAGAATCCGTCGCCGTCGTCGTCGTAGACGGGGGTGTTCTCGTCGGCGAAGCCATCGCAGTCGTCGTCGAGGCCGTTCTGGACCTCGGTGCCGACCGGCGAGATGGCCGCCGACGTGTCGTCACAGTCCGACAGCGTGTTCGGCGTGTTCACGCAGGGCGGGATCTCGCAGTAGCTGTCGCCGTCGTCGTCGTAGCAGACCGTGCCCACGTCGATGGCGGTGAGCTCGTTGCAGTCGTTGTCGAGGCCGTCGCACAGCTCGGGCGCGCCCGGGTAGATGGTGGCGTTCGAGTCGTTGCAGTCGCCGCCGTTGACGCTGTAGCCGTCGTCGTCGAAGTCGTAGTCGTCGGGCGAGAGCACGTCGAACTCGGCGAGCGCCTCGGCCACGTTGCCGTCGGTGTCTTCGACCGAGAAGGTGAGCAAGTAGCTGCCCACGGGCAGGGTGGCCGCGCACTGGGCGTTTCCGCCGCCGTCGACCTGCATGTCGCAGATGTAGCCGCCCGACCCGGTGAGCTCGACGAGCAGGTTCTCGGGTGGGTCCTGGTAGTCGTCGACGGTCGCCATGAAGACGAACTCGGTGTCTTGCAGGCCGCGGGCGTCGCCGCTGGGCTGGTCGATCGTGATGCTCGGAAGCTCCGGCACCTGCATGATCGTGATGATCACTTCGTCTTCGGCCTGCTCGTTCGATGGATCGATGGCGCGCAGGGTGACGACGTGGGTGCCGTTGGACAGGCTGGCCGTGCTCAGCTCGACGTTGCCGTCGGGATCGGGCGGGTCGAAGTCAGGCAGGAGCCCGTCGATCGAGCTGATCCACTCCACCTGGAGGTCCGATGGCGGGGAGTCGTCGTCCACCACGCCCTCGAAGGTGACCAGGTCGCCGTAGGCGAACTGAGCGTTGTCGTAGGGGTTCTGGATGACGACGGCGGGCGGGCTCCGGAGCACCTTCAGGCCGTCGTCGGCGCAGCCGAGGGACAGCAACAGGAGCCAGAACGCGCGCATGGGGGACCTCCGCAGATTCCCCACGGTATGCGGGATCCGGGCACACCGGCAAGGGGGTGCAGT
>JBDQIL010000283.1:0-5920 GCA_040264415.1 Myxococcota bacterium | reverse complement strand
TTGCTGGGCCTCGGGGCCGCCCCACCGGTGAGCGCGGCGGCCCCGAGGCCCAGCAAGAGGCAGGCCAGCACCAGCCCCCGCCGCAGCGAGGACAGCCACCGCGGCAGCGGGCTCACGCCGACCTCGCCGCGCGGACCGGGGCCAGCGCGAGCAGCGCGAGCAGGCGGCGCCGCCACGGATCACCCGTCCGGGGCGCGTGCACGGCCCCACCGAAGCGCAGACCCACGGCGTGGCCCGCCGCGAAGTGTCGCTGCAGTTGCCCCGCCGCGCGGGACAGCTCCCGCTCCCAGGCCTCGCCGGTGACCTCGACCACCTCCACCACAACCTCGTCAGCCTGGGCGGCGTCTCGAACCACCACCATCGGGCGGCCCGTGCGGGCGGAGGTGGGCCAGTGCAGGTCGCGAAGCGGATCGCCAGCGACATAGGGCCGCAGGCCTTGGAAGTCGCCCTCGCGCCCCCGACGGCGGCGGTCTGGGCGCGCCAACCCAGCGCCGGCGCTTCGGCGGGCGAGCGGCCCCCCCAGCGGCGACGGCCACACCAACAGCTCGCCTGCCGCCGGCAGATCACGCCAGCGTCGCACCAGCCCGAAGGGGAAGTGGCTCTCGACCCGCACCGACTCCAGCCGCTCGATGCCCCGGGCCGCGAAGGTCCATCGGGCCGGCACCTCGAGCGTGACGCCCGGCCCCACACGCGCCACGCGGGCCTGGGCCAACACCGCCCCCTCAGCATCGACCTCGGCCAGCCGCAGGCCCCACGCGGCGCCCAACCGGCGGCGGTTCTCGACGACGAAGGCCCCGCCCGCCGCGCGCTCCGCCCACGCCTCGGCCGGCAAGCGCCGCCAGACCCGAACCGAGCGCAGGTTCCACTCCGCCAGCCCGGCGCTCAAGACCAGCAGCGCACAGAGGGCCCCGAGCACCAGGTACAGCAGGTTGTTGCCGGTGTTGACCGCCGCCACCACCACGCCGAGCAGCATCAGCCCGAAGACCAGGCCCTCGCGCGTGGGCCGCACGTGCACCTGCCGGCGCTGCGCGCGGGCCAGCAGCGCCCTCAGGCGGGGGACGGCAGTTCCCACAGCGCCGCGCGCACCGCCTCGGAGGCCCCGTCGCCATCGCCCACCGCCCGGGCCACCACCCGGTGCGCCAGCACAGGCACCGCCAGCTCGCGCACGTCTTCGGGGATGACGAAGGCCCGCCCCCGGCCGAGCGCCAGGGCGCGGGCCGCGCGGTGCAGCGCCTCAGCGCCTCGGGTCGAGGCGCCGCGCACGAAGCGGGGGTCGGAACGGGTGAGCTGGATGAGGTCGAGGATGTAGTCCTCCACCTCTTCGTGCACCGCGACCCCTTCGACCGCCCCGCACAGCCGCACGGCGTCGTCGAGGCTCAGGGCCGGTTCGAAGCGGGCGGAGCGAAGCCCACCGCTGCGAAGAATCTGCCGCTCGTGCTCGCGGTCGGGGTAGCCCATGCTCAGCCGAATCAAGAACCGGTCGAGCTGGCTGTCGGGCAGCGGGAAGGTGCCGTGGAAGTCGTGGGGGTTCTGGGTGGCCAACACCGCGAATGGGGCCGGCAGCGGGTGCCGCACGCCGTCGACCGTGACCTGACGTTCGCTCATGGCTTCGAGCAGAGCCGACTGGGTCTTGGGCGTCGCCCGGTTGATCTCGTCGGCCAGCACCACGTTGGCGAAGAGCGGGCCGGGGCGGAACGCGAAGTCGCTGCCGTCGGTGGCCAGCACGTTGACCCCGGTGATGTCGCTGGGCAGCAGGTCAGAGGTGAACTGCACCCGCCGCAGCGTCCCGCCGATGGCGTTGGCCAGGGCCGTGGCGAGCGTGGTCTTGCCCACCCCCGGAACGTCCTCGAGCAGCAGGTGCCCGCCAGCCACCACCGCCACCAGCGCCAGCTCGACCACGGCGTCTTTGCCGCGCACCAGCTCACAGACCCGGTCTCGGGCCCGCGCGAAGAGCGCGGCGGCCGCAGCGACGTCGAGGGGTGGATCGGCGACGGCCACGGGCGCGCTCACCCCGCCTGCAGGGTGCCCTCGGTCACCATCTCGTAGGTGCAGCCCTCGGCGACGTCTTCATCTTCGCTCTCGACGATCTCGATGACCTCGCTGCCCGACCAGTCGGAGCCGTCGGCCAGGTCGCAGCCGCCAGCGGCGCCCTCGTAGATGGCCTCGCCGTTGAGCCTCCAACGCAGATCGCCGCTGCTCCGCTCCTCGAGCCACACCGCGCTCTCGTAGACCAGATCGCAGCCTTCGCGCACGCCGGCGGCGAAGCTCTCGCCGTCGACGCGCACCTCGACGTTGGCTCCCTCGAAGAACAGCTCGTAGGTGTAGTCCTCGTCGAGCGCGGCGACGGTCTCGCCCTCGCCGATACACGTCGTGCCGCTCGACAGCTGCCCGTCGGAGTCCACCGCGCTCGTGACATTCACCGTGTAGACGAGGTCTGGGACGGCCTCTTCGCCTGAGCAGGCGGAGGCCAGCATGGCGGAAAAGGCGGCGCCGAAGAGCATCGGGGCGGAAGACGGGGTGCGCATGAGGCCTCCAGAGGTCGCCAGTATAGCCGCCGCGGCCCGGCCCGGCCGCCCCACCGGTGGACGCCCGGCGGGCCCCTCCATATAGACGAGCCGCTGGCGGTCGAGCGGCACGATGCTCTCGCCCCGCCCCCGAGAAAACGCATCGGAGCGAGACTGTGGCCGACGAAACCGAGACCAAGCTGTATGTGGCCCGCCAGGCCGATCTGGACGCCGTGCGCGCCCATTGGACCGCCGCGCGCGAGGGCGACCCCCGCGCCGTGCTGCTCCAAGGGCCCCTCGGCGCCGGCAAGCGCGCCCTGATGGGCGAGTTCACCCGCGACCTGGCGACCGAGAACGACGACACCATCCTCTGGCGCGTCGCGGTCACCGAAGAGCTCGACGGCACCCAGCTCATGGTTCGGTTCTACGCCGGCCTGTTCCAGGCGCTGCACCGCTCGCCCATGTTCCGCGGTCGGGTGGAGATGGCGCTGAACAGCCAGATGCCGCACCAGCCCCAGCGGGTGCAGGGCTGGTACACCGCGTTCATCGAAGGCCTGAAGAAGGGCGCCCCGAAGCCGGGCGCCCAGGAATTCCAGGTCATCCTCCCCCGCGACAACCCCCTCGTCGGTCTCATCGAGATCGCCATGGGCATCGCCCGCAAGTTCCCGGTCCTGCTCGACGTGCAGGCCGCCCACAACACCCAGTCGATCGCGCTGGCCGCCTTCCTCGAGGGCCTGCTCGAAGAGATGGAGGGTGACGGCGACGCCGACGATCCCCTCTACCTGCTGGCCGTGCTCGGCATCGAGCCGGTGGACGACAACGCCAAGCGGTGGATGAGCATGCCGCTGCTCGACCTGCTCGAGCGCCGGGCCGACGACTTCGACACCGTCTCCATGGCCCCGTGGGGCGCCGAAGAGGTCGGCCTCTACCTCGACAGCAAGGGCCTCACGTCCGACGCCGCCGAGATCAGCCGCGTCTGTGACGGCCGCCCCGGCTTCATCGCCGAGCTGGTGGACTGGCTGAGCGACAACGACAAGCTGGGCGACGACCTGTCCAGCCTGCAGATGGCCGACATCGCCGACACCACCCCCGACGCCGACGAGCTCGAGGACGACGACGAGGCCGACGCCCCCGCCGAGGGCCGCAAGCGGGCCACGGCCGAAGACGCCGACCGGGTCGCCTACCTCTCCGCCCTGCTGGGCCTGTCGTTCCCGTCCGGCATCGTGGCCGACATGGCCGGCTACGACCGCGAGAGCGTCGACGACCTGCTCGACGCCACCGAGGGCATCTACAAGGAGCTCCAGTTCTCGAAGCCCCTCGGCACCTGGGTCTACCAGTTCCACAAGGCCCTGCTGCGCGAGAGCGTCATGGCCCGCCACACCTCCGACGAGGACAAGAACGTGGCCCGCCAGGTGGGCGCGTTCATGGAGCGCTTCCTCGCGCCCCGTGGCTACCCCAACCTCATCAAGACCATGCGGGTCTACGCCGACGCCGGCGAGGCCCAGCGCGCCGCAATCGTCCGCAGCATGGCGCTGGGCGCCGACCAGGCCCAGGTCTGGGCCATGGTCCACGACCTGATGCGGTACTTCGACGAGAACGACTGGCCGGTGCCCATGCGCCGCACCGTCTACATGCACCTCGTCGACCGCATGGTCCGCACCGGCGACGTCGGCCAGACCGAGAACCTCTACAACGAGGCCATGAAGTGGGCCTCCGACAACGAGGACCGGCCCATGCAGGCCTGGCTGCTCTTCGCAGGCAGCCGCCTCGACCTGCGCCGGCAAGACCTCTACCGGGCCCGCGATCGCGCGGTCGATGCCCTCAAGATGTACGGCGCCCTCGAAGACGGGCTCAAGACGGCCGAGCTGCACGCGCACCTCGCCCAGATCGAGCTGCAAGATGGCAACCCCAACGCCGCCCTCGACCGGGCCAACCAGGCTCAGGCGGCCGCCGATGTGCCGCCGATCCAGGCCCAGGCCGAGTTCGTGCGGGGCCACGTCGCCCGCCGCGAGCGCAAGCTGCCGGCCGCCATCGAGCACTTCAAGAAGGCCAACGAGATCGCCGGTCGCAACGGTCTGGGGCCCCTCGCCCTCGACGCGGGGCTGAACTTCGGTGAGACCCTGCTCGCCAGCGGCCAGCAGTCCACCGCGGCAGACGTGCTCAACCGCGTCGTCGGTATCGCCCGCCAGCTCCAGAACCCCGTCCGCGAGCGCGCGGCCACGGCCCTCCTGGCCCAGGCCCACGCCTCGCTGCGCAACTGGGAGGCCGCCCTCGAGTCGGGCAAGCGCACCCTCGACCTCACCCGCGCCCTCAAGTTCGAGCGGCTCGAAGCGGTCGACCTCTACAACATCGGGTTCTTCAACCTGATGCTCAAGCGCCCCACCGAGGCCGTCAGCCTCTTCAAGCAGTCGCGCGGCAAGGCCAACGCCCAAGACGCGAGCTTCATGAAGGAGCTGCTGTTCAACATGGGGCAGGCCCAGCTTCAGATCGGCGAGCGCCAGGCCGCCGTCGAGGTGCTGCAGCAGTCGATCGGCGCGAGCACCGCGGCCAAGGACTGGGCCAAGGTCTGCGGGGCGAACCGCTCGCTGGCCGCTGTGGCCGAGGCGCAGGGCGACGCGTCGCGCACGCGCAGCTTCTTGGAGGCCGCCCTCAAGGCAGCCGACACCGGCAACCTCAAGGAGGAGCGCAAGGAGATCCGGCGCAAACTGGACGCCACGAAGTAGCGCGCGCTGAACCCACTCGACGCCGCGTCTCCCGCCGGGGGGGCGCGGCGTCGCTGCATCGGCGGCGGGCCCTCAGGAGCCCAGGTAGCGCTCGGCGATCTCGCGCAGGGAGACCAGCGAGCCGGGCTTCTCGAAACACTCGACGTCATGGCTCGCCATGAAGGCGGCCTCGTCGGGGTGCAAGAAGCCGCTCATCACCACGAAGCAGTCGCGCAGGTCGGGCCGGTGCTCGGCCACGAACTCGTAGACCGCCCGCCCGGAGACGGTGCCGAGATCCATGTCGCACAGCACCAGCCGCAGGTGGGGATGATCGACGAGGATGTCGGCGGCGGCGTCGGCCGTCTCAGCGACCACGACGCCGTAGGGGCGCAGCGCCGCCGCAAAGATGGTCCGAATACGGGGATCGTCGTCCACGATGAGCACACGCTCCGGCGCCTGGGCGTCCACCCCTGCCTCGATGGTCATGCGTGCACCTCTCCTCGGAATCTCAGGGTATCGAGTCTGCGTGAAACCTGCTCGCCATCCTCCACCCAGGCGGCCCGCTGGGGGCCCCGGCCTCGGGCTGCTAGCGGCGTTGCTCGCGCTGTCCGGGGCCGGCGCGCTCATGTGCGAGGTCGTGTGGATGCGGAGACTCGCGCTGCTGACAGGCAGCGGTGGGATCGCGATCACCGGAACGCTCACGTTGTACATGGG
>JBDQIL010000282.1:0-5926 GCA_040264415.1 Myxococcota bacterium | reverse complement strand
GGACAAGGGGGCGCGCGGAGCGGTCGCGGTCAGGAGCTCCGGTATCCGGCTCGGGGGGAGGTCGTGGACCACAGCGAGGCTGCGGGCCACGGCCTCGACCTCGGCGGCGGAGGCCGTGGGGTGGGCCAGTCGAAAGAAGCCGAGCCCGTTGCGCACCACCTGCGCGCGGAGGCGGGCGCGGTGTCGGTCGAGGTGGTCGAGGCGCGCCCGCGCCCGCTCCAGGGCCCCGTGCAGGTCGGTGAAGGGGTCGCCGTGGCCTGGAATCACCCACGCCGCGTCGAGGGTCTCGAGCCGGTCGAGGGCCTGGGCGGCCTCGGCGAGCACCTGCTCCCCGTCCACCCACGGATCGAGCAGCCCGAAGCCGTCCTCCCACAACGCGTCTCCCGTGATCACGACGCCATCGGTCGGATCGAAGAACGACACCCCCCCGGTGGCGTGGCCGGGGGTGTGGAGCACCTGCCAGGCGCGCCCCCCCAACCGCACCGCGTCGCCGAGCGTGTGGTCGACCCGAAAGCGGGCGAGCTGCTGACCCGTGCCCTCGAGCCAGAGCCCGCGACGGTCCCACCGCGCCACCAAGGCGGCCGCGTCGGGGTGGGCGTGGACCGCGGCCCCCCGCGCCTGCAGCCAGCCAACCCCACCGGCATGATCAGCGTGGACGTGGGTCAGGGCCACACAGCGCGGGGGGCCGGGCAGGGCCGCCTCGAGCGCCGCCAGGCCGGTGCCGTAGCCGGAGTCCACCACATCCACCGCGCCCGGCAGGTCGGGGTCGAGCACGACCACCACGTTGCCGTGCACCCAACCCCGCACCAGCGGCTGCAGGGTGGCGGGCAACGAGGCGCCCGACCGCCGAGGCGATGGGGCGCCCTGATCGACGCGCGCGGTCATGGGGGCCTCCGATGCGGCCGCTCTCTCCCTGGTCTACCAGACCCGCGGCCCTGCAGCGGGCCGCCCCGATGACACCGAAGCGAAACCGGGTGCGGCGCCAGTCTGGTAAGCTCCGCCCAGCAGGAGGGATGGATGAAGCGGACTGCAATGGGCATCCTCGGCGCGCTCGGCCTCGTGGCCGGCTGCAGCACCCCACTCGAGGGCGCCGATACGGCTGCCCCATCGCTCCAGCCCAACGCAGACTCCCTCCACGAGTCGGCGTCCACCCTCGAAGACGAGATGCAGCAGGCCGCCGACGAGTTCGACGTCCCTGCGCCGCTGCTCAAGGCCATCGCCTGGGAGAACACCCGCTGGCAGATGGTGGAAGCCACCGTCGAGTTCGAAGACAAGGCACCGCTCGTCGGCATCATGGGCCTCCCGCTCGACCGGGTGGAGCTGGCCGCGCGGCTGCTCGACATCCACCCCGACATGGTGGAGATCGGGCGCCGCACGAACATCCGGGCCTACGCCGCCGTTCTCGACGCCGCGGCGGCCGACACCTTCGACCGGTCCGACCTGGGCATGTGGGCTGAGACCGTCGCCTACGTCAGCGACATCGAGCTGGAGGACGGCCAGGCCCACTACATCCACGAGGGCGTCTACCGGGCGCTGCAGCAGGGCGTAGCCACCGAGATCGCCGTGCTGGCACCTCAAGACGTCGAGCCGCGCTACCGCACGCCCAGCGCCGAGCGACGCGGGCCCGACCGCTCCGGCGTGGTGTGGCGCCCCTCCCCCAACACCTCGTCCCGGCCCGCGGGCAGCGCCGGCACGCCCTCGATGGTCGTCATCCACACCTGCGAGGGCAGCTACTCGGGCTGCTGGAGCTGGCTCACCAACAGCCGGTCGGGCGTGAGCGCCCACTATGTGGTCAACAACGACGGCAGCGAGGTCAGCCAGCTGGTCGACGAGGACCGCAAGGCCTGGCACATCGGCGCCCGCTACGACTGCTCGCTCAACGGCTCGACCGACTGCGACCAGAACGGCGCGAGCTCGAACAACTTCACCGTGGGCATCGAGCACGCCGGCTACGCCAGCCAGTCCAGCTGGTCGCGGGGTTTGCTCTCCGCCAGCGCCGACCTGGTCTGCGGCATCACCGACGACTGGGGCATCCCCATCGACCGGTACCACATCGTCGGGCACGGGCAGCTGCAGCCCTACAACCGCGTCGATCCCGGCGCCAACTGGCCATGGACCGACTACCTCGCCCAGGTCTCGGCGGCCTGCGGGGCCAGCTCGTCGTCTGGGGGCTCGTCCTCGAGCGGCTCGTCCTCCGGCGGCTCCTCCTCTGGCGGCTCCTCCTCCGGCGGCTCCTCCTCCGGTGGTTCGACCTCCGGCGGCGCCATCGACATCGTCATCGACTCGAACACCCTGGCCAACGACTCCGACTCCGAGATGGAGGTGTCCAGCTACTGGACCGGCTCGAACAACGTCGGCGGCTACTACAACACCGGCTACTGGTGGCGCTCCACGGCCGAATCGTCCGATCTCGCGTCGTTCTGGTTCTACCTGGCTGCCCCCGAGCGGCTCACCGTGCAGGCCTGGTGGTCGGCGGCGAGCGACCGCAGCCGCGAGGCCCCCTGGCTGGTCTACGACAGCAACGGCGCCACGCTCGGCCGCGTCTACACCGACCAGTCCCGCGACGGCGGGCAGTGGAACGCGCTGGGCACCTACGACTTCACGGCAGGCTGGAACCGGGTCGCGCTGAGCCGCTGGACCACCCCCGGCTATGTCGTGATCGCAGACGCGGTGCGGGTGACCAGCGCGCCGTGAGCCTGCGACTCCCGGCCCTGGCGGCCGCGCTGGCCGGAGCATGCCGCACACCCGACGCCCCGCCCACGGCGCCGGGGCCGGATCTGGCCTGGAGCCAGCTCGTGGGCGATGACCTCGAGGTGTTCGCCCGCCGAGACGGGGTCACCCAGCGCTTGACCACCCGAGAGGGGGCCGACTTCGCGGGGCCCGTCGCTCCGGACGGCGCGTCGCTGGTGGTCATCCACAGCGCCCAAGACGGCGACGTGCTGCGCCAGCAGCTCTGGCTGCACCCGCTCGACGGAGGCGCTCCGGTGGCCCTGTCCGAGGTGGCGCCGCTCGTGCGAAGCCCGCGCTGGGCGCCATCCGGAGACGCCGTGGTCTACGAGAGCAGCCGCGACAGCTTCCGCGACCTGTACCGCGCCACCCGAGACGGGGGGGTCACCCGCATCAGCCGCTCGCCGCACGGGTGCTTCGAGCCCGCCCCTCTCGGCGACGGCGCGACCGTCATCGCCCCCTGCAGCGGCCAAGACGTCGATCTCTACCGCCTGTCGGGCGGCGCGACGCCAGTGGGGCCGCTGTTGACCCGTGCCGGCGAAGACGGAGCCCCCGCCTTGTCGCCGGACGGCGCCACCGTGGCCTTCCTGGCCGCCGAGGGGCCGCGCGTCGCGCTCCACCGACTCCGCCTCGCCGACCTGCAGCATCGTCGGGTGTGGGCGCCGGCAGACACCCGGCGGCTCGTGCCCGACCAGGGGCTCGTGTGGTCCGCTGACGGGAGCCGCATCGCGGCCGTGACCCGCGGCGAGGATGGCGACGCCGCCGTGGTGGTGGTGGAGGCCGACACCGGCGCCGTGGTCGCGCAGACGGCCGGTGATCTGCCCGCGTTCACCGCCGACGGCGCCCTGCTGGTCACCCATGAGGACGACGACGGGCAGGGCATCTTCAGGGTAGACCCGTCCACGGGATCGCGCGCCCGGGTCGCGCCGCCCGGGGCCTGGCTGGGTCGTCCGCTGTCCACCCGGCCGCGACAAGGACGTCGTGGTGAGGGGGAGGGAGCACCGCACCATGGCCAGCCATAACCCGTGATTTCTGTCGTTTAGATGCTGGCACAGGACATGCAACCGTGGGACCCAGAACCCCTGGAGGACCCATGCGTCACCTGTTGCCCGCCCTGCTTCTCGCCCCCCTCGCCGCCTGCTTCGAGCCTGTGGAGCCCGAGGTCGAGCCCGCCGACCTGCGCTCTGGCTCGTGGCAGCTCCACCTCAGCGACCTGCAGGTCTACGGCGACTGCGCGACCATCGCGGTGGTCGACCCGGGGCCGGTCGACGCCTTCGCCTACCTCGAGGTGGACGGCGACGAGGTCACGATGGAGCTCGAGGGCTTCCTGCTCGAGGGACGCATCGAAGGCCACGCCCTCGAGCTGGCTGGCAGCATGGGCTGGAGCGACGGCTGGGGCGACGTCGGCGAGCCCGAGCCCATGCCCGACGACGGCTGGGGCGATGACGACGACTGGGGCGATGACGACGACGGCGACCACAGCGACTCCGACGAAGGCGACGGCGGCGCGGTCATCCTGCCGGCCTGCATCGACCCCGACCCGGAGCCGTCGGGCGACGAGCTGCGGCTGTCGATCGACGCCGACATCCTGGCCGCAGACCTGATCCGCGGCGAGCTGGTCGTGCGGCTCCGCTCGGCCGACGGCGACTGCGCCATGGAGTCTTCGATGGTCGGCGTGGCCGACGGGGAGCGCGATGGCTGGGGCGGCAGTCCCGAGCCGGTCGAGCCCAGCCCCGAGCCCGCGGAGGGCTCGTCGGAGCCCGGCTCCGAAGGCGACCCGGGCGAGCCTCTCGGCGACTGAGCGTGGCCACCCGCGACGACGGGGCTGGGGCGGGTAGGCTGAGGGCGATGTCCCGTGCCCTGCCCGCCCTCATCGCCTTGGTCGCCGCATGCGCGCCGCCCGCGCCCACCGCGCTGCCGCCGGGCGCGCGGGCGCCGGACGGCCCAGACCGCGCCGCCGCGCTCGGAGGCCTGCCGGGCCTGCTGCTGGTCGATGTGCTCGAGCGCACCCCAGACGGCGGAGCCGGCCCGTCGGTCATCGCGGCGCACCTCCGCCTGTGGCAGGCCGACCTCCCCCAGGAAGCCCAGAGCGACACGGTCGGCCGCGCGCGCTGGGAGGGCCTGTCCGCGGGCGCCTACCAGATCGAGGTGCGGCATCCCTGCTTCCGACCGCGGCGGGTCTCGACCCAGCTCACACCCGACGCGGGCACGCTGGTCCAGATCGCCCTGGAGCCCCACCCCGAGCCGCCGACCGCGCTCCACTGCGGGCACCCCCGACGCCTGATCGAGCCCGAGACGGCGTGGCGAGGGGTGGTCCTCGGCCAGCCCGCGGTCCAGCGACAGCCGCGCTGACGGAGCGGCCGCGGGGCTCCGCGGGAGATACGGGACCCGGGCCTGCTCTGGAGGCCCCATGCGCGCCTGGCCCCTCGTCCTCATCGCCGCAGCCTGCGCCCCCGATGCCGAAGACGCGGTCGTCAGCACCGCCCAGGACGCCGATGGAGATGGCTTCCTCGAGCTGGTGGACTGCGACGATCAGGACCCCACGGCCTACCCCGACGCCCCCGAGCTCTGCGACGGGATCGACAACAACTGCGACGGCTGGATCGACGACGCCGATCCGCAGGTCGACCTCTCGTCGGGCGGCACCTGGCACCGCGACGACGACGGCGACGGCTTCGGCGATCCCGACGCCACGGTCCAGGGCTGCGAGCAGCCGGCCGGCAGCAGCGACGACGCGTCCGACTGCGACGACAGCAGCCCCCGGGTCGCCCCCGACGCCGACGAGGTGTGCGGTGACGACATCGACCAAGACTGCGACGGCGCCGACCTGCGCTGTGCACCCCAGGGCGTGCTCTCGGTGAGCGGCGCCGACGCCACCCTCGCCGGTGGTGCCGACTCCGAGGCGGGGGCCGCGCTCGCCGGCGGCCTCGACCTCGACGGCGACGGCGCGAGCGACTTCCTGGTGGGCGCGCCCCGGGTGCCCAACGGCGGCGCAGACGACGCGGGCGGCGTCGCGTTCTTCCTCGGCGCGCCCGACGGCGTCGCCTCGCTGGGGGCCGTCGCCGACGCCTGGGTCCCGGGCGCAGCCTCGAACGACCAGCTGGGCGCCGCGCTCGCCGTGGGCGGCGACGATGACGCCACCTTCGCCCTGCTCGGGAGCCCCGGCAGCAGCGCCACGAAGACCAAGATGGAGGGAATG
>JBDQIL010000281.1:0-5930 GCA_040264415.1 Myxococcota bacterium | reverse complement strand
GTCCCACAGCACCAGCGCGCCCCTGGCGACGGGCATCACCGTGACCGCGGGCGATGCGCTCACCATCACCGCCGACGCCTCGCAGACCTGGACCGGCGGTTTGGGGGTGTACGTCGACGCCAACGGCTGGACGGCGTTCGACTACGAGGTGGGTGGCTTCAACGCGCCCGTTTGGTCCTTGGTCGGCCAGATCGGCGGCGGGGACTACTTCTTCGTTGGGACCGGGTACGACGACGTGGCCCTCGACTCGCGCGATCTGGTCCTCTGGTTCTGGGACGGCAACTACCCGGACAACGGCGGCACGATCGTGGCGGAGGTCGAGGTGGGCACCACCCTCGAGGTCCTCGCCTGCGACCAGCCCTCGGATGACGACGGCGACTGCGGCGGCATCGCCGGCACCTGGGATTACACCTTGGCCAGCGACGATGGCTCCTCCAGCAGCGGGCAGGGCGACATCACGGGCGACCGGGACAGCCTGGACATCGGCGGCTTCATCACCGGCAGCATCGCCGCCGACGACAGCTTCACCGGCTCGTTCGCGGGCGACAACGTCGAGCCCTGCACCGGCACCTTCACCTGTGACGGAGACACCCAGACTCTCGACGTCTACTGCGTCATCGATGAGGATCCCGACCCGATCACGGGCGGTCCGAGAGAGTGGGTGTCGCTGGACCTCAGCCGCGACCTGTAGGGGATCCGCGACGGGCGCCCTGGCTCCTCTCGAGCCGGGGCGCTTCGGCGCCGGAGGGCCTCGCTTCATGGGAGGTTCCGCTCTTGAGGGGGCGGGAGACCGACCCGCCAGCCCGAGGCCTCTCGGTGCCCGCTCCAATCGGACCTGGGCATCCACGCGCTCATGACGGCCGCGCTTCTGGGCGTGAGCGGTCGCGGCCGCCACCCGAACCTGCGAGGGGCGTCTGCGGCGCGCGCCCGCCGCCGTCGCGGACGGGCTCTTCTCGGGTCGCGCATGGGCCGACGGATCCGCTACGCTGCGCCCCCCTGGAGGTCGCGATGCGCCACACCCTGCTGGTCCTGCTCCCCCTGACCGCCTGCTTCGACCTGGGCGGCGGCGGCAAGGCTGGCGACTCTGGTGAGACCGAGTCCACCGAGGTGGATGGCGCCGACGGGCCGCAGGGCAGCGACGGCAGCGACGGCAGCGATGGCAGCGACGGCTCCTCAGCGTCGAGCTGCGCCTTGTCGGCTGAGGAGCAGCGCCTCTTCGATCTGATCAATGACTACCGGCAGGACAACGGGCTGCCCGCGGTGGCCTGCTCGCCGTCGCTGAGCGTCGTGGCCCGCACACACGCCACCGATCTCCGAGAGGAGGCGCCGCACGCCGAGGCCGCGTGCAACCTGCACTCCTGGTCGGACGCCGGCGCCTGGACGGCCTGCTGCTACACCTCCGACCACGCCGAGGCCGCGTGCATGTGGGACAAGCCCCGCGAGCTGACGGACTACCCCAGCAACGGCTTCGAGATCAGCTACGCCAGCTCTGGTGGGGCCTCGGCCGAGGGCGCGCTGGCTGGCTGGCAGGGCAGCCCTGGCCACAACCAGGTCATCTTGAACCTCGAGGCCTGGGAAGACTGGCCCTGGCTGGCCATGGGCGTGGGCATCGACGGCGAATTCGCCAACGTGTGGTTCGGCGCCGAGGCGGACCCCGCCGGGCGCTGAGCGCCGCCCCCGGGATCGCGACGGCGCCCTGCGATCGGTGACGCACCGCGCGGCCGCCGGTCGGCGCCGCCCCGGTCACCCCGCCGGACCGGATCTCGTGACGGTGATGTGGGCCATGCACTGCCGCACCAGCGCGCCGACCAGCTCGTCTCGCGACAGCCAGCCGGGCCGCTCGACGAGCCACCGGAGCGCCACCATGATGGTGCTGTTCATGGCCACGTAGAAGGCCGCGGCGCCACCCTCCACCCGCACGTCGGGTCGGGTCAACAGCACGCGATGGACCGCGCTCGTGAGGCGCGGCTCCAGCAGGGGGAAGATCCCGTTCACCGACAGCATGGGGCTCGTAGACAGCATCACCGCGAGCAGCGGGCCGAACGGCTCGAGGCCCGCCACGACGCGGGTGAGCGTGACCGACAGCACGTCCTCGAGGGACGTGCCCGCGGGGGCCGCGACGCCGTACAGGGTGTCCTCCAGGTGGAGCAGGCCCCGCTCGAGCACGCCGGCGAGCAAGGCGTCCTTGCTCGCGAAGTACTGGTACAGCGTGCCCACGCTCACGCCCGCCACCTTCGCCACGCGGTTGGTGGTGAAGTGGGCCGGGTCGCCCTGGTTGAGCACCAGCACGGCAGCATCGAGGATGGCGACCACGGTGGTGATGGAGCGCGCCTGGCGCGGCACCTTGAGGAGCGCGTTGACCGGGAGGATGGGGCGGCGCGGCGTGGGCACGGCGGGCTCGTGTGGAGATGAAATGCGAGTAGAATGCGAGCGTGTTTCAGCTTTACCCTGTCCCTCTTCGGAGGTCCGCACGATGACTCGCCTGCACGCCACGACCCTGCTCGCCCTGGCTCTGACCTCTGGGTGTGGGAGTGACGATGGGCCCACGGCCGCGGCAGACTCCGGCGCCGAGGCCGCCGACCCCGAGGTCGATGAGACCAACCTCACCGTCACCCTCGACGTGCCGGACGGCGCCTACCAGGTGGTCTCGGAGCCCTACGAGGTGCCTCCACACACCGAGGTCAGCCTGTGCGGCATCGTCCGCCTCGACCCCGGCGACGGGAACGACCTGGCCTGGGTGAACGCCATGGAGAGCATGAGCTCCGAGGGCACCCACCACATGAACGTCATCATCGGCCAGTTCTCGTTCCTTGACGCCTTCGTGGGGGAGGGGGCCTCCGAGACCGCCTTGGGCATGCCGCTGGGCACCTTCCCCTGTGACGACGTCATGGAGGCCGGCTTCCCGGTCTTCCCGAGCCAGCGCACGAACCAGCGCATCACCTTCCCGGCGGGCGTCGCCGCCCCGCTCCCGCTGCCGCTGGTCGCCGTCTTCAACCATCACTACGTCAACGCCACGGACAAGCCGCTGACCATCAACGCGGCGCTCAACCTCGAGACCATCCCCGCAGACGAGGTCGAGCACGTCGCCGAGCTGCGCTTCGACGACATCAGAGACCTCGAGGTCCCGCCGGCCACCCGCCAGACCGTCACCCGCACCTGCCTGATGGACGAGGAGACGAACGTGGCGCTGGTGAGCACGCACACCCACGAGTGGGCCACCTGCGCGACGATGAACCGCTTCGATGGCGAGCAGGTCGAGGACGAACCCTTCTTCGTCAACACCAACTGGGACCAGCCGCCCATCCTGCACTTCGAGCCCGGCTCCTTCACCGTGCCTGCCGGCGAGGGCATCCACTGGGCCTGCCACTACGAGAACGCCACCGACCAGACGCTCGTCAACGACGGCACTGCGGCGGGCGAGATGTGCGTCTTCGCGGCGGTCACCTGGCCGGCCGACTTCTCCGTCGCGACCGTCCAACAGATCGTGGCCGACCGCGATCTCGCCCAGCTGGTCGAGCTGCTCAGCCAGGTGATGGGCCCGTGCGACTCCGTCCGCTCCGACATCGAGGGGCCCTGGCCCGCGACCAACGAGGGCCTCGGCGGTGAGCAGACCTGCGCTGGCTTGGAGCAGACCGAGTCCAACACCCTTGACTGATCGTGCCCCCGCTGCGTGTCGGCGCGCGGGCCGATGGGTCGTCGCATGCGGCGCTGCGCTGGCGGTCGCGGGGTGTGCGGCGGAGCCGAGCGACGGCGCCCCGGTGGAGGCGGCGGACTCGGCGGCCGGCCCCCGGTACCCAGACCTGGCCCCGAGCCCGTGCGCGAGCCCGCCCTACGACTGGGCCCCCCTCGACACGATGGGCGCGGTGGTCGACCACGCGCCCGACCTCGAGTATTCGCTCTCCGCTGAGGCGCTCCAGTCGCTGCTGGAGCTCCAGGGCCTCGGGGCGGGCGTCGAGGCCCGCTACGACGTCGAGCTGCACCGCGTGCGGTAGCGCACGCAAGACCGCGGCAGCGTCGTCGAGGTGCCCACCGCGCTGTGGATGCACGCGACCACCGGGTTCGGCGACGCCTGCGCCCCGTCCGCCATCGGGCTCCTCGGGGCCGCCTTCCCCGTCTTGTGGGCGTCGCAGGGCTATCTGGTCGCCGCGCCGGACCTCCTCGGGATGAACGGGTGGGGCGCACCCTCGGACCAGCTGCACCCGTGGCTGGTGGGCGAGCCGGCGGCCCTCGCCGGCCTCGACTCGCTCCGGGCGACCCGCGGCCTCGCGGAAGAGCTGGGCACCGCCGCGACGCCGGATCTGTCGCGCACCCTGGTGATTGGCGCCAGCCAGGGCGGCCACGGCGCGCTCTTCGCCGACCACTACGCGGCCGGCTACGCGCCCGAGGTCGGCGTCGTCGGCGTGGTCGCGGTGCTGCCCCCGACCGACATGGTCGACCAGTCGATCTACGGCGCGACCACCGACACGACCGCCACGGAGGCGCTCTCGGTGGCCGTGGTCGCCAACTGGGCGTGGCACCGCGAGGCGGCCGATCTCCACGACGTGCTGCTGCCGGAGTACGCCGAGACCTTCCCAGACCTCCTCGACGGCCTCTGCGCCAACATCGAGGTGCTCTTCGAGGGGCTCGACAGCGCGGCCGACGTCCTCACGCCGGCGCTCCGAGACGCGGCCGCCGCCGGCAGCCCGGACGGGCTGGACCCGTGGGCCTGCTACGCGGAGGAGTCGAGCCTGCTCCGGAACGTCGCGACGGGTGGGGTGGTCTCCTCCTCCCCGAAGCTCCTGCTCACCGGGTCTCTGGACGATCTCGTGTGGGCGCCCATCGTCCGCGCCGACGCGGAGCGGCTCTGCGAGGCCGGGTCGCCGGTGACCTACGTGGAGTGCTCCGATCTGGGTCACACGCTGTCGTTGGACCCGGTGCCCCTGCTGCTGTCGTGGATGCTCGACCGCGTGGAGGGCGTGCCCGCCGACCGCTGCGACCTCCGGCCCCCCGCGCCCTGCGTCGATTGACGGCGGGTCTCGGTCTCCTCTCCGCGCCGGCGCGCCCGCTCGAGCGCCCCCGAACGACGCGCTCGGTCCAGTCGCGGTGGACGAGGACCACGCCCATCTGTCCCGCGTGGCTCCGCTGTGTCCACGCTCCGCGTCACAGCCGGGCCTGAACGAACACGGTGCCCTGCCCCCATGGGAAGTGGACGGGGAAGCGGTCGATCTCCGTGAAGAGCGGCTGCGTCGCGTGGGCAGACAGGGGGCTGCTCACCGAGATCACCAGCGCCCCCTCGGAGAGCTCGCGGCCCATCTTGTCGACCAGGTCCGTCAGCTGGGTGTCGGTGAAGCCGGTGGAGTAGACGAACACCACGGTGGCCTCACCGAGCGGGTGATCCATCAGGTCTCCGCACGAGAACGAGGGGCTGGCCCAACCCAGCTCCGCCCGAATGGCCTGGGCCCGCTGGACGAACTCCGGGTTGAGCTCCACGCCGTGCACGTCTGCTCGGAGCAGTCGGGCCAGGAAGAAGCACCCCAGACCCGTCCCGCAGCCCAGATCGACCACCCGGTCATCGGCCGTCAGCCGGGTCCGCCGGGCGATGTACTCCAGTGAAGACAGGGGCGTGGCCCCGTAGTGGAAGCTGTGGCGTGGCCCCGCGTCTCCCCAGCGTGGGTCCAGGCCGGCCTGGCGCTGGAATCTCCGGGCCACCCGGTGGGGACCATCCGTCAGGTACGACCGTCGAAAGCGAAGGTCCACACGGTAGAAACCAAGGGGCCCATAGTACCGAAGCGAGACGATCAGCGCCTCTGCCAGCTGGCGGCCCAGCACGTACACCGGGCTGGCCCAGCGCTTGAGCATGCGGGATGCGGCGGAGAGCGCGCGCAGGGTGTGGGCCGGGGGTTCGGGGGACTGTGGCGCGCTGGTCATAGCACCGCGCCCCCGCGGGGGGG